>CAYWCH010000177.1:0-5564 GCA_964456715.1 uncultured Anaerolinea sp.
TACGCTTCGGAGCAATTCATTGACGCAGTCCGGATTGTGACAGACAGGCACCCTGAAACCCACTTCATAGTCATCGGCGACCAGAGGTCGAAACTCAGAAATCAGTCCTCAATGGAAAAACTGATCGGCGAAGGCCTCATGGAAGTCCATTCCACGATGCCGCATGAGCAGGTATTAAACCTTTTGAATGATTGTGATATTGGCATCAACCTTGTGTTGCCCCTGGACCTGACCCATATTTTTGCCCAACCCAGGAAATTGTTCGAGTATCTCTCAGTCGGTATCCCGGTCGTGGCTGCCGATGTCCCCACGATCCGCGAAGTGGTGGAAGGCAACCAATGCGGGGTCCTGGTCGATCCGGAATCGCCTTCGAAAATCGCAGAAGCCATCTGTCTGCTGATCGAGGATGAGGATATGCGCCAGAAGATGGGAGAAAACGGGCGAAAGTCGGCCCAACTCACCTACAACGCCGAAAACGAGAGCAAAAAGCTCGCAATGCTGATCGATAGGTTATCCGATCATCGGAAAGAAGAATCACTGTCTAACCATGAATAAATTATCGAAATTGTTCTCTATTTTTCGAAACGGCCAATTCATCTCTCCGCTGGTCAGGCATGGGGTCGCTGCAGGCGTGGAACATCTCCCCGCCTTGCAGTCGCTCAAAAGGCTACGAATCAATACTGTGGTGGATATCGGCGCCAACCGTGGGCAATTCGCCCTGGCAGCAAGAGCCGTCTTCCCGGAAGCTGTGCTGTATTCCTTTGAACCCCTCATGGAACCCGCGGAATGCTTTGGGAAGATATTAAAAAGCGATCCATTGACCAGATTGCATACGGTCGCCATCGGGAACTCAGAGGAAGAGGCCGAAATCCACGTTTCCGCGTCGGATGATTCCTCGTCCATGCTGCCGATCTCTGTTCTTCAGAGCTCCCTTTTTAGAAATACCGGAGAAAAGGAGATCCGTCGCGTGGCAGTGAAACCCCTGGGCAGCGTTTTGAAGCCGGAGGAAATAAAAAAAGCCGCCCTCATGAAGATAGATGTCCAGGGTTTCGAGAAAGAAGTATTGGCCGGTGCTGCCGGCATGCTAGAATATTTCGCTGCCATTTATGTTGAATGTTCGTTCATGGAATTGTATACGGGACAGGCATTGGCGAGTGATATCCTCCAATTGCTGGAGAACCATGGCTTTATTCTACGTGGAATCTATAACATGAGTTATGACAGAAAAGGGGTTGCCGTTCAAGGTGATTTCTTGTTTCTACGCAGCGACCCAGATAGATGAACGGCAATAGACCGATCCCAATGAGAATCCTCCTCCACGATTACGGTAATTACCCTTTCACGCGTCAACTCGCAGGCAAGCTCGCCGCGCGCGGTCATCGCATGGATTATGTCTTCAGCGTTTCCACGCAGCTTATCCAGCGCAGTGAGATTGCCAAACACGAAAACAACCTCACTGTCACGGGGATTCGGCTGTCCCGGCCTTTTGAAAAATACAACTACCTGCAGAGGCGCAAATGTGAAATCGAGCACGGTCAAAAGCTGGCAGCGCTGATCGAACAGGTACAACCCGATATCGTGATCTCAGCCAACGCGCCCCTTGATGCGCAAGGGTTCGCGCTCACTGCCAGCCACAGGACGAATGCATCATTCATCTATTGGCTGCAAGATGCCATTGGCTTGGCAACCAAACAAACGCTTTCAGGTAAAATTCCGGTTGCCGGCAGCCTGATCGGTGATTGCTACATCGCCAGCGAGAGAAGGATGCTAAAGAACAGTGACAGGGTTATCCTGATCTCGGATGATTTCAAACCGCTGATGGAACACTGGCATTTGAATCCGACCCGATACACGGTCATTCATAATTGGGCTCCCATCGATGAGATCGATGTTCACACAAAACAAAACGCCTGGGCTGTCGCCCATAATCTGAACAATGATTTTTGCTTTCTATTTACCGGCATCCTGGGATTGAAACATCAGCCACAGCTTTTCGTGTCGCTGGCAGAAGCTTTCAAGGATCAAAAGAATGTGAAAATCGTGATCATCAGTGAAGGAGAAGCCGCCAATTGGCTTACCCGGCAGCAGCAAGAGAAAGGTTTGACCACCCTCGTCATCCTTCCTTCACAACTGGCGAATGTGTACCCCCAGGTCCTCGGTTCAGCAGATGTGCTGATGTCCGTCTTGAGCAACGAAGCGGGTGGTTATTCTGTCCCCTCGAAAGTTCTCAGCTACCTTTGCGCTGAACGTCCGCTGCTGTTGGCCGTTCCAGAAAACAACCTCAGCGCCCGTATCGTGCGCGAACATAATGCCGGCCTGACGTGCAATCCCTCGGATATCGCGCAATGGATCGATAACGCTCAAAAGCTTTACCAGAATAAAGTACTCGCTCGTAAAATGGCACTGAACGCGCGAAAGTATGCCCAGGAAAATTTTCAGATCGATTCGATCACTGATCAGTTCGAGCAACTGTTTGATGAAAGCTGCAAGTGCGCCAACAACGCAGAGAGGAAAACAACATGACAACAACCTATGAATCACCTGCCCGGGTAAATAAGAAAAATTCATATAAAGCCTATATGCCAAAATGGTTAACTGCCCCTCTTTACAGGGCGAATATGACCATCTGGTTGTTGATCTCCGATCTCACCGCGCTTCTCGTATCCTGCGTTACAGCCATCTGGTTTAGAAGCTTGCTCGGCAATGGATTCGACATGGCTGACTATCTCCCCTTTTTACCGGTCGTCACAGTGTTTATCATCGGGTATGCACTCAGCGGAATGTATCCGGGTATCGGCATCAATCCAATTGAAGAGTTCCGCAAATTCACCATCACCAGCAGCATTGTCATTGCATCGCTCACAACGCTCACCTTCTTCACCCAATCCGGATTAAAGTTTTCGCGTCTGGTATTTATTTTTCTATGGATCCTGGTCGTGATCCTGCTTCCGATTACCCGCTCGGTAATGCGAAAAATCGGTTTGCGATTTCATATCTGGGGGGAACCTGTGGCCATGCTGGGGTACGGACCGCAGGGTAGAAAGATCCTGAAATTTTTGCGCAATAACCCGTCCTTTGGCATCCGGCCCGAATTCATCGTCATGGGCAGACCGCAGGAGACTGCGCCTTTATCGAGCGCTGAAATCCGATTACGCAGAATCCCGGCCGAATCATTACTTAAAAATCCCCAACTGCTGGCTGATGCCAACATCCAAACCGTTATCCTGGCACCGACAGAAATACCCGAGGTTTTGAGCCATGCCATGCTTGATGAACAGAAATTCGGCATCAAACACCTGATCTTGATTTCCAGTTTGAACTGGATTGGCGGCTCGGCAGTCAAAGTCCACGACATGTCGGGGTTGTTGGGGCTGGAAGTGGAACACAATCTTCTCAGGTCGCGTGAACGATTTTTGAAGTTTTTCTAATGCTGATCTGCGGACTGGCTGGCTTTCCTATCATGCTTGTGTGCGCACTGCTGATTCGTCTGGACTCGCCGGGTCCGATCTTTTACAAGCATAAACGGGTGGGAAAAGACGGAGAAGACCTGTACGTTTGGAAATTCCGAACCATGGTGGCCGATGCCGATCAGGCGTTGGATAAGTATTTGGCGAGCAACTCCGAGTTCAGGCAGGAATGGGAACTTCACCATAAATTGAAACACGATCCCCGTGTGACCAGGATCGGCCGCAAATTGCGTCAATCCAGCCTGGACGAACTGCCGCAATTGATCAACATCCTGCGCGGTGAGATGAGTTTTGTCGGTCCCCGCCCGATCGTCAGGGGCGAGGTGAAGTATTACGATAAAAGTTTTTCTCTCTATACTCAAGTATTACCAGGCCTCTCGGGGTTATGGCAAATCTCGGGCAGATCAGATACAAGTTATGACTCGCGGGTATCGCTGGATGAGTACTACATCCGCCATTGGTCCATTTGGATGGATATTTATATCCTGGCAAACACATTCGCCGCAGTTATTAAAAGCCGCGGCGCGTATTGACCACTGCTTTGTTTTCTCTGCATGAAATTCAACACAAGAGAGGATACTGATCATGAATAAAGAGATGAATACCAAAGATAATTTTGAGGAGAATCCCAAAAAGAAGGGAATGTCCAAGACAACCCGGATACTGCTATGGCTGGTGATTGGCGCCGTGTTAATCGGACTGATCGTCATCGGCATGCAGTTAACCAGGCTCCCGCTGGCGCCAACCATGCATGTGGTCACTGCAACCCCCAACCTCACCACCCCCACCCTGGCGGTCACCAATACACCGCTTTATGTGGTTGTCACGTCCACTCCCTCGGGTGAGATTGCAACACCCACGGTTACTCCGCAGCCTACTTCCGTGCCGGAGGACCTGACCTTTTGCAATGAAAGCGGGAACATGAATATCCTGCTGATCGGCATCAACGAAGATTCAGGCATATGGCCGCCCGGAGCGGAAATGATCCGCGTGATCAATGTGGATTTCACCAACCAGAAAATCAACATGGTGGCTTTCCCGCGTGACCTGTATGTACCCACTTCGGGGCTGGCTTCGATGAATATGCCGCAGCAGACTCTGGGACTGGTTTACTTCTACGCCAAACAATCGGTTCGGGGCGACGCAAAATCACTGGCCTCTTACGGCGCCAGTATGTTGGCACGGACGCTGCTTGAAGACTTCAATGTAACGGTCGATCATTATGTGGTCATGGACGCGGATATCGTGCCCATCCTGATCAACCAGGTGGGCGGGGTAGAGGTCACCCTCACAGAACCGGTGATCGGATATGACGGGGTTATCTTCCCCGCCGGCCGGCAGGTGCTCGACGGTGCTCTCGCCTTGAATTTCGTCAGTGTTAAGGATGAAGACACTGAAGGTCCGCGTATTGCACGCCAACAAATGGTAATGGAAGCCTTCCTTGAGAAAGCCATCAGCCTGGATATGATCCCGAAGATTCCACAAATCCTTAATACATTGGGGAACAACGTCGTCACCGATTTGAGCGTGTCGCAGATCTCAAACATGGGCTGCCTGGTGAAGAACATGGATCGCAGCCGGATCGATTCGTACAGCATCCTCTCGCCTAACCTGGTGTACTTTTCCACCGACGGCTTGCTGCTGCCAAACACCCCGGCCATTATCGATTACACGGATGATTATCTCCATTAGTGGCAGGATCATTGAGTAAAATCAACTCCGGCGTTCAATTGATGAGCGCCGGAGTTTTTGTTAAACGCATGCAAATCGTTGAAGGTGTGAAGAACTCGAATCTTGGGGTAAAATAGATTCGTCCGCCCCCGTAGCTCAATTGGACAGAGTGCCTGACTTCGAATCAGTAGGTTGCGCGTTCGAGCCGCGCCGGGGGCGCCTATATATAGGGGTTTCAAGGTAGTCGGACGGCATATATGGTGGTTTATGCCGTCCGATTGCTATATTTGGGCAAAAAAACGTGCAAAAAACGTGCAAAACTTTTTGAATTTCTCTCAACTTTTCTTAAGATTGAAAAATCATTTTTTAATATTCGAGACTGAGAGAAACTCCACAGGCACCGGACTGGGTTGGATTTGTAATTGA
>CAYWCH010000178.1:0-5555 GCA_964456715.1 uncultured Anaerolinea sp.
CTGCTGTGGAGTATATGCAAAACGAGGCATTGTGGTATTCGGCAAATACCGATGGCTCCATTGCATTTTTCCCGCACGTCATCTCACGGGCAGGGGCGTATCTTTCGAAGACCGCAGAGGTCGCTTTGGGCACGCCATTGGCTTACCTGGTGGCACCGCCGATGGAAGGGCTCGTCGCGTTGGATAACGCTCTTAAGGCAGCCGCGGTTACCATTGCTTCGTTGACCATGCCGCCATCCGAGACCAACTACATGGGCGTCATCCTTACCGGCGACCAACCGGCCTGCCAGGCTGCCGCCAACACTTTCAGAGACACGGTGCTGGAAGTGGCAGTCAACCCGATAAAGTTCTGATCCGGAGGTCTATATGGCTCACCAATTCTTTACCGCGGCCGATATCATCCAGCTTGCCCACTTGCGAAAGACGAATGTGCTAATGCTCGCGCCGGACGATATTGTCACCAGCGAGGCGGAGGACGTGGCACAGGCCCTGGGGATCCGTTTGCTGCGTGAAAGCCCACAGACGTCAATACCGGTCGAAAAGCCATTAAACCCTGATCAACCTGCTTTACCTTTGCTGAAAAAGGTCAGCGGGTTTGGGGTTGACCCGCGTAGTTTCGCTGACCGAATCGCCGGGTTTGGGGTTCAGCTTGAGCCTTTTGGCAGTGGTGGGGCAGGGGACGCGGCACAGGTGCGGCTCAAGGATGTGATCACAACGGCTGACAGGTCGCCGATGGGATCGGGTTACATGGCCCTCGAGAAGGGTGAATTCCCATGGACGCTCTCGTATGATGAGATCGATATCGTATTGGAGGGTGAACTGGTGATCACCCGCGGTAATGAATCCGTGCGCGGCAGCGCCGGCGATACTCTTTTCATCCCCAAGGGCTCAAACATCACTTTTGGCACTCCCAACCGAGTCCGGTTTGTTTACGTGACCTACCCGGCAGATTGGAACAATTGAAACATCGCGAAATCTTCAGAAATAATCGTAAAAGGTTTATGTCACTTTTCCGTCGATCCATCATCAATTAGAAATGATAAAAGAGCTTGCCGTAAGGCAAAGAATGATTGATATGGAGATCAAGATGAGCGAACCAATTCATGTAACTGACGCAGCCTTTGAAAAAACCGTATTGCAGTCCAAACTGCCCGTAGTCGTTGATTTTTGGGCTCCCTGGTGCGGACCCTGCCGCGCAGTTGCCCCGATTCTTGAAAAGATAGCAGCCGATCAGGATGGAAAACTGGTGGTAGCCAAAGTCAATACGGACGAGAACCCTGAATGGGCCATTAAATATGGAGTGCAGGGAATTCCCACCATGTTGTTCATTGCCAACGGCAAAGTGATCCACAAGCAGGTGGGAGCCATACCCGAGCCGATGCTGAGACAGGTTGTAGACACGTTCATGAGCACGCTTGGGACTGCCGCGTAGCGAAAATCACCTATGGCAATTCTGTGTGATTTAATATACAATCGGGAATGAAAGTAATTTTGGAGACAGTTATCCAGGAGTAAATTATGGGATTACCCGGTTGGGCTGAAATACTGATCGTTCTGGTGATCGTCCTGCTTTTGTTTGGCCCCGGCCGCATTGGCAAGGTGGCCAGCGAGCTTGGCAAGGGCATCCGAAATTTCAAGGATGGCTTGAACGGCGAAAACGAAGAAAAAGCAGAAAAGACTGAAAAGAAAGATGACAATACCGAAAGTAAGTCATAAAGATATCAGTCATTGATGAAAAAACGAGATAGCTCAGGCTATCTCGTTTTGTTTTTCTCTACTTCATCCGTTATTTAGTGATCGTGGGTAATCCCGCTTGCAACCAGGCAGTGATGCCTCCTGCCATGCTGGTGACCTGTGTGAAGCCGTTGGCGAGAAGGAGGTCGCGTCCCTGGGCACTGCGGTTCCCGGTTTTGCACATGACGATGATCTGCTTGTCTTTTGGAAGCTCGCTCAGGTGGTTTGGTAACTCACCCAATGGAATCAGGGTGACTCCTTCAACGTGACCGGTGTCCCATTCGTCCTGTTCGCGAACATCCAGAATGAACGAGCCTTCTGTCTGCATTTGTGCTGCCTCTGCCGGGCTTACTTCCAGAGGTAGCGCTTTGCTCACAGGGGTTGCCGTCGCTGCCACCGGAGTTTTGGTTGGGCGCAATCCAAGCGTTTCGTAACCCGCGCGGATCCTGATAACGAAGACAGCCAGGATGACCAGCGCGGCAATCGCGATCAAGAAAATCCAAGACCGTCTCATTTTTTTCTGAGGGATCGTTTTCTTGTTCTTCTTCATTTTTCTTGACATATATCCACCTGTTCATAATTCCAAGATGGAATAATTATACAATCAGTCAAAGTTAATCGACAGTCAGAGTTTTACTGAGATTTCGTGGAAAATCCGGGTCAAAACCCCTGGCAACTGTCATGAAATAGGACAGCAACTGTAATGGAATGACCGCAAGCAATGAACTGACCGCCGGGGTCGATTTAGGCAGGGTGATCATATCGCTGGCATTGGCGTTCAACCTGTCATCTGCTTCACCGATTGCGATGGCACGGCCGCCCCGGCAGGTCACCTCGTTCAAACCGCTGACCATGAGCGGCACCTCGTCGGGCGGCACGGCAAACAGGATCGGGAAATCTTTGGTGACCGCAGATAGCGGACCGTGTTTAAACTCGGTGGATAGCATCCCTTCGCAGTGGGCGTAGGTAACTTCCTTGAGTTTTAGCGCGCCTTCAAGTGCCATCGGGTAGGTGGCGCCGTATCCCAGGCAATATAAGTCATTCCAGGAATTAACTGAAGGAGTGAGCGCTTCTGCCTGAGGGGAAGTCAGGGCAATGGTCTTTTCCATTAGATCGGGAATGTCATTGAGTTCTTTTACATCTATACCAGCCAGACGATAGGCCAAATACAGGAAGCTGATCACCTGGTTGGTGAAGGTCTTGGTTGCCGGAACACTGATCTCATAGCCGCAGCACAACGGCAGGCAGCCTTTGGTGGCGCGGGTCAGTGTGGACCCGATCACGTTGGCCATGCCATAGCAGGCCATGCCGGCCTTTTGAGCGGCATACAGTGCGTTCAGCACATCCTTGGTTTCGCCCGATTGGCTGACAAAAATTCCGACATCCTCTTTTCCGACCGCCGGAAGATACTGGGGGATGAATTGGGTGGATACCACCGGGATGACTGTTCTATGAGCCAACTGAGCGAAATAGACTGAACCTGCCAGGCAGGCATGGTAACTTGTTCCGCAGCCCATGAAGTAAACATCACGGGCATGCTTGATGCTTTCCAAAAGGTCACTCGCCGTGCTCTCGTTCTCGAGCCGGTGTAGCAGTTCACGTGCAACCTGCGGTTGTTCGTGGATCTCTTTGAGTATGAAATGAGCAAAGCCGCCTTTTTGCACGGCGTTCATTTCCTCGGTGATCATTTCGGGTGCGCGTTCGATCAGGCTGCCGTCGAGCACCGAATGCAATTCGACGCGGTCTGGGTAAAGGGTGACGATCTCACCGTCGTTTAACCGGACGATCTTGCGGGTGAGCGGGAGGATCGAAGGCAGATCAGAGGAAACGCAGGTAAAGCCTTCGCCGACTCCAACCACCAATCCCGAGCCCTTTTTGATGGCATAGAGTTTGTTGTCATTGATCCGACCGATGACAAAGGCGTAATCGCCCTGCAGGTCTTCGTAAGCCTTGCGGATGGCGTCGATGAAATTCAGCCCCTTGTTGATATGGCGTTCCACCGCGTGTACGCATGATTCGCCGTCATTTTGCGATCGTACAGTCATGCCTTCGGCCATGAACTGCAAGCGCAGCTCTGCGTTATTTACCACATTGCCGTTATGCGCGCCAACCATGTCACCATCGGAATCGAGATGCGGCTGCGAATTGACCATGGAGGGTTCACCAAATGTAGCCCAGCGCAACTGGGTGATTCCGCGTTGACCGGTCATCTCTGCGAAGTTGTATTTGGTGGCTACTTCGTCAACCTTGCCTTTATCCTTGCGCAGATCGATCTTGGCGCCGCTGATCACTGCTGCACCGACCGAATCATAGCCGCGGTAGGTCAATCTGCGGGCTGCCTCGGTGAGGATCGGACCCAGGGATTGCTCTTTCTCAGTCACAATACCAAAAATGCCACACATAAAGTATTCCTCACATCAAGATTGTCAATGGGATTATCAATACCGGTCGAATTATAAGAGCAAATGGCAATGATGCATGTCCATAAAATAGCGCTGCATGTAATCAATTTTTGGTCTTCAATTGTTTGGAGCTCAGTGATCGATCACTCGATTCCCAGGTTCGCTACGCAGTAATCTTTCAAGGAAATCACTTCAGCTTCCACCTGCGCCAGTATGTCAGAAACGTCGTTCATCTCGTCACGTGCCCCCATTTCTTCCAGTTCCTGCATAAGCAAAGCCAGGCGGTTGGCACTGAGGTTGGCGGAGACGCCCTTGAAGTTATGGACCAATCGGAAGAATTCCTGCAGGTTTCCATCCAGGTTGGCTTTTCTCATCGCCTCAATCCTTTTGGGAATGCCGGATAAGAATTCCCGGCATATCTGATCGAAAGCATCCCGATCGTTACCGAAACGATCCAAAGCTTCAGCCAGGTTTAATGGAGGTATGAATGAAATATCAGTTTCAACGGGATTAACAACAACAGAGGATGGTTCTGTAGTGGGTTTTTCCTCAGCACTCCATTTTTTCAGGGTTTCATATAGGAACTCTGGTTTTAAAGGTTTGGAAACATAATCATCCATGCCTACTTCGAGACATTTTTCGCGGTCGCCTTTCATGGCGCTGGCGGTCATGGCAATGATCGTGACATGTTCGCGACCTTCGCTGGTTTCCCATGCTCTGATGGCCTGGGTGGCATCCAAACCATCCATTTCCGGCATTTGCACATCCATCAACACAATGTTGTATTTTTCTTTCTTTACCTGCTCCAGCGCGAGGGCGCCATTTTCTACAACATCCACTGAATATCCGGCTTTTTGCAGCAGCAATACAGCCAGTTTTTGATTGACCGGATTGTCTTCTGCCAGCAGCAAACGCATCTCTTTGCGCACTTTTTCTGAAATGGAATGCTGGGTGACAAGTTGAGGTTTGGCCGGGCTCTCCTCGATCACTGACCCCAGTGCCTCATACAGCATTTGCATTTTGACCGGTTTCAACAGATATCCGGAGCAACCCAGTGCCAGCAAACGGGCAGCATCGCCACGTTGGCCCATCGACGTCAGGATGATGATCTTGGCATCTTTAAGTGCAGGATTTGCTTTGATCTGTCTGGCTGTCTCTTCGCCATCAATTCCTGGCATTTGCAGATCAAGCAGGACGATCTTGAAGGGATCGCCATGCTCATAGGCTGACTGCATCATTGCCAGCGCAGATTGCCCGGTTTCAGCCATTTGCACCCGGCATCCGAAGTTGCTTACCATTCTGGTAAGGATGAGACGGTTGGTCGCGTTGTCGTCCACTCCCAGGAGATGCAGACCATGAATGGATGATGGGGTTGTTGTCGTTTTTGCAGATGCGACATCGCTGACAACTTTCTTTTCG
>CAYWCH010000179.1:0-5518 GCA_964456715.1 uncultured Anaerolinea sp.
GGATTGGTTAACCGTTCTTCCTTGATGATTTCTTCGGGTTTGTCAATGATCGTTTTCTTTGAGGATACAACCCGTGACGCCACAGATTCTCCCCAGGAGACATCCGCCTCACTCGATTTTCCGCGGCCAAAAGATTTAGCGTAGATGACTTCCAGGCGCTGGCTGTTCGAATCCGTCAGGTAGATGGCGAGGTTATCGACGATGAATTTTTTCCGGGAAAAAGCCAACAGATCGTCCAGCAGGAGCTTCCACTCTTTTTCTCCCGCGCAGATCTCACCGAGTTGGTAGATGGTTTCAACAGAAAAATCAGTCATTATCTGGATGGCCTGAATCCAAATTCATTATACATGATTCAGAAATTTAGATGCGATCGAGCAAGAACGAAAAGGTGCTGCCTTTCCCCAACGTGGATTCTACTGATAATTGTTCCCCGTGCGCTTCGATGATCTTTTGAGCCATGGTTAACCCAATACCGGTGCCACCCTGTTTTCGGGTGGATGATCCATCGATCTGATGGAAGGGTTCAAAAATCTCACCGATCTTTTCCGGCTCGATGCCAATCCCGGAATCTATAATTGATACTCTGACTTTATTTTTATCAATTTTGGCAGCGATGTCAATCTTTCCGCCGCTCTGGTCGAATTTGATGGCGTTATCCAATAACTGGTTGATCACCCAGAAGATCTTCGATCTATCCGCGTTTACCATCAAGGATCTATCGGGGACTGTTTTGGTGACCATCACCTTTTTCTTCTTGATCGCTGGTTCAGATTTGGTGACGACATCGTTGATCACAGCACGGATATCAAAGGCTTGCTTATCGATGCTGATGCCGCCCGCTTCGGAAGTGGAAAAGAGGATCAAATCTTCAATGAGATGACCCAACCGCTCACTGGCCTTGCGGATGATGTCCATGGATTCTTTCTGATCGGAACGCAGGTTGTCGAGATTGTCCCCGTACATCAGGTCAAGATAGCCAAGGATATGGGTAAGAGGTGTGCGCAATTCGTGTGAGATGTTCGAGATGAAATTTGCCTTCAAATCGCTCAACTCAGACAGCTTCTTATATGCGGCTTCCAGTTCGGCAGTTCTTTGTTGAACGCGTTTCTCGAGGGTTTCGTTGGCTTCTTTCAGGCTGTTCTGCAGTTTGAGAATCTGTTGAGTAATGGCCTGATCGAGCGTTTGCTGGTCAATGATCCCCTTTTCCCTCATCACCTGACCGAGAAGGGGATTCTTCCCCTCTTGACGAAGCTGCTTTTGGATTTCAAGCGCGTTGGCGAGCTGGTCTTTTGTGATCAAACCCTGATCGACCAACACATCGCCCAGACGAGGAATCAGAACTTCAGGTGTAAGCGCCATTAATCCTCTTTGAGTCCATTTACTGCATCAGTATTATCCCGGTTCTCCGAAAGCCAACAGGCAGCGCGGATAATGCTTTAGAGCGATGAAAATCGCTATATAAATGATTATATATATCAATTTGCATTCAATCAATGCACCGGATGCCAAATTTTGAGATTCGACATTTCAACTGGTGATATTATTTCAAAGGGAAATTTGATCAATCCCCCAGTAAGTGGCGCAGCAAACCATCCAATTCTTCATCGGAGAAATAATGGATCGTGATCGTGCCGCCTTTTTTGCCGTGATGCATCGTCACCCGGGTGGATAGCTTGTTGCGAAGGCGGGATTCGATCTCCTGGATTTCCGGTTCGACAACCTTTTCCTGCACCGGTTCGGGTTTGTGACCGGTGAGCTTGCGTACCAACTCTTCGGTCTGGCGGACGTTAAGATCGTGGGTGATGATGGATTGGAGAGCGGCGGCTTGCGATTGCGTTGTGGCTAGCCCGAGCAGTGCGCGGGCGTGGCCTTCGCTGATCTGTCCATCGGCGAGTGCTTTCTGAACGATGTCGGGCAGTTTCAACAGGCGCAGGGTGTTGGTGACCGAAACCCGGCTCTTGGAAACCTTTTCGCTGATCTCTTCATGAGACAGGCCGAAATCGTCCATCAGTTCGCGGTAGGCCTCGGCGGTTTCGAGAGGGGAGAGATCGGACCGTTGGACGTTTTCGATGAGTGCCAGTTCGAGGCGCTGCAGGTCGTCGGCTTCACGAACCACCACCGGGACTTCATCCAGGCCGGCGATTTTCGAGGCGCGCAGACGGCGTTCGCCGGCGATGAGCGTATACATGCCGGAGACGGAGTCGAAGGTGACCACCAGCGGTTGTAATATGCCATGTTCGCGGATCGAGTTCGCCAGGTCTTCCAAATCGTCGCCGTTCATCGATTCGCGCGGCTGGCGCGGATTGGGAATGATCAGCGCCGACTGAACCAATGTTGTACCCTGGGGGGCTGAGCTTTCAAAATCGCCGCCAGGGATCAGTGCGTCCAAACCTCTGCCAAGTCCACCTTTACGAGCCATTTTCACCTGCCTGAACCTGATCTGTCTCGATTTTTACACCATCCTGGGTGAGAATCTCGCGCGCCAGCAGGTCATACGCCTTGGCTGCCGTTGTTTCAGGAGCATAATAAGCGATCGGCAGTCCGTAAGACGGCGCTTCGGCAAGGCGGACGCTGCGCGGGATGACGGAATTCATCACCTGAGTGGGGAAGTGTTTCTTCACTTCATTAACCACATCCACGGCCAGGTTGGTGCGGCCGTCGAACATGGTCAGGACCACACCGCGGACCTTCATCTCGTGGAAGAGGGAGCTGCGGATGCGGTTGAGGGTCTGAGTTAACTGGCCAATACCTTCAAGGGCCAGATATTCACACTGGACGGGGATGATGACGCCGTCTTGGGCAGCCATCAGACCGTTGACCGTGAGCAGGCTGAGCGAGGGTGGGCAATCCACCAGGATGTAATCGAAGCGGTCAATGACCGGTTTAAGGGCTTCGCGCAGTCTGAATTCACGCTGCTGCACATCAATGAGTTCCACCTCGGCGCCGGCCAGGGCGGGGGATGCCGGAAGCAGGTTGATCTTTAATTTTGGATTGTAAAGGATCTGCGGAGCAATCGGTTCCTGCCCGAGCAGGACTTCGTAGGTACCCTTCTTGACCTCGTATTTGTCGATGCCGAGTGAGGAGGTGGCGTTGGCCTGCGGGTCGATATCGACCAGGAGCACGCGCTGTCCGTAGAGCGCCAGGCAGGCTCCCAGGTTGATCGCCGTGGTCGTTTTGCCGACGCCGCCTTTTTGATTTACCAGAGTGTGAATTTTCGTCATAGTTGTGTCAGTTCAATACTTCCTGTAGAGTCTGCCGAACTTCCGCGGCAGTGGGGATGCCTTCCATGGTGATGCGGGTGACCGAGCGGGCTGCAAGCTGGGTGGCCATGCGGGCGGCTTCCCACGGGTCGCGGGTTTGCTGGTAGCGGATGAAGAAAGATGCCGCGAAGATGTCACCGGCGCCGACCGAATCGACTTCATTTTCCAGCGGAGGGCGGATGAAGCGGACGTCGTTGTTCCAGTAGATGCGGGCTCCGCGGGCACCCTCGGTGACCACGAGCACCGGCACCGTCGCGGCGTATTCCTGGATGATGTCTTCATCGCCGAGAATGTCTTCGATACTAAGTATAGCGATGTTTGCGTTTTTGAGAATGCGATCGATGCCTTTCCAATCGTAAAAGCTGACCAGTCCATTCTCGTCCCATTGACGCAGCCAACCCTGCGGGGTGACGCCCCGCAATGAATGCGGGAAGCGTTCGAGCATTTCAGGGTCGATCTCGCCGGCGATGGGGCCGAAGTGGACGATGGGGGTATCGCGCCAGGCAGCGGGGACGTCGTCGTAGGTTAGCGTCTCGGCGCGGGCACGGCAATATTGCACCCGCCCATTCGGCGTGGCAATGTTCTCGAACGTGGAGTTGACCTCCGAAGGCTTGCGGATGAGCTTAATTCCGTTCAATTCGGGGAGGGCGAGGTTTTCGCGGCAGGAGGTGACCACTCCCACGCGCAGATCGAAGGCCTTCGCGGTCAGCGATCCGTAGGAAGCTGTTCCACCCAGGCGAAACCCTGAGGGAGTGACATCCTGGGTGACATGGCCGATGAGCAAATAATCCACCGGCTCAATGACAGCGAGCGAGTTCATCTCACAACCCCCGCTCAACTAAAGTTTTGTCTCATCCTCGTCGCCGAGGGTAAAGGATTTTGTGAAATTATCGATCTCATCCAGGCTGGCGCCGGGAACAGGGTTGCCGCAATAAGGGCAAAGGTCCCACGGCAGCTCGATGGCCTTGCCGCAGTGAGAGCAGGTTTTTTTGAGTTTGATGTGGCAGTTAGGGCAGGCCACCCATTCTTTTTGCACGTGGCGGCTGCAGCCGGGGCATAGGGCAGCGTCTTCGAGACTTTGCAGCAGGGCTTCTTCTTCCAGGGTATGCTGGTAATCCTCTTCAAGGGTGCGGGTGGGACGCAGGATGAGATAGACCAACACGCCGGGCAGCGACAACAGGGCCACGATGATGACAGCCAGGATGCGCATGAAGCGATCGCGGCTGCGCGAGCGAATGTCGCGGAAGGTCCAGAAGATGAGGCTGAGCCAGAGGGCGGCCAAAAAGGCCGCGGCAAAACCGATCCCGAAAGTGGAAATTTGCTTGAGTATGCCTGGGTCTATAGTCATAAATTGGATGCTCCCACGCAGAAATTATAGCATGGATGGTTGAGACCGCAGTGGAATTGGGAGGAAATTCGCTTGCCTGATTCCGCGGTCGGGGCTATAAAGTTAAGCGAACTTGATTTGGAGGGAAAACAACATGGTGAGAGAGACTCAAGGCACCTACCGCATCACCGATCTGGCAGAGGATGAACGCCCGCGCGAACGGCTGATGGCTGTCGGCCCGGGCGCGCTGAGCAAGGCGGAACTGCTGGCGATTTTGCTGCGGGTGGGGGTAAAGGGTATGAACGCGGTGCAGTTGGCGCAATCCATCCTGGATGAACTGGATGGCCTGGCGGGGATCCAGCGCAGCACCGTGAGCGATATGTGCAAGGTCAAAGGGTTGGGCAAGGCCAAGGCCTGCCAGATCAAGGCAGCCATCGAGCTGGGCACCCGCCTGGCGCGCGAACAGGGCGAGGAACGCGGTTCGTTGAGCTCCCCGGGGGATGCGGCGGCGCTGATCCAGTTGGAGATGCAAGGCCTGGCGCAGGAGGAGTTGTGGGTGCTGCTGCTCGACACGCGCAACCATCTGATCAAGTATGAGAGGGTCTACAAGGGTTCGCTCAACCTGTCACTGGTGCGGTTGGCGGAGCTGTTCAAGCCGGCCATCCAGAAGAACGCGGCGTCGCTGATCCTGGCGCACAACCATCCCAGCGGCGACCCGACCCCCAGCCCCGAAGACGTGGCGCTGACGCGGTCCGTGGTGCAGGCGGGCAGGCTGCTGGATATCGAAGTGCTCGATCACCTGGTGATCGGCTACGGCAGGTACGTGTCGATGAAAGAAAAAGGATTGGGCTTCGCTTAGGTGAATTCCGTTGACAATTGGCAACGTATCCGGTAAAATTGCAAGTCGTTGGCGAGGTAGCTCAATGGTGGA
>CAYWCH010000180.1:0-1735 GCA_964456715.1 uncultured Anaerolinea sp.
TATCAGTCCTCCACTTCCTTGGTCGGGCGGAACAGGAACTCCGAGCCGGGACCCTTCTTGGTGATCGAGAGCGGCGAAACCCCCAACTCGCGCGAGAGGATGTCCACCACACGCGGCATATCGAATGAACCCAGGCAGCGTCCGGTTCCCAGCCAGGTGCGTCGCTTGATGGCGTCGTAGGTGCGGGCGGGCAGCGGCGCGTGGATCTCGGCCACGATCTCGCCCTCGGTGATCATTTCGCAACGGCACACAATCCGTCCGTAGCGCGGATCACTGGCGATCAGCGCGGTCTGTTCCTCACGGCTCATGTGATTAAAGCGCGGACGGGCCGGGCGGATGGGGTTGAAATCTTTCTTCTCCACCAGCTTTTCACCGGCATCGATGAGCATCTGTACCACGTATTCGGCGATGGCCGGAGCGGAGGTGAGGCCCGGACTTTCGATACCGGCCAGGTTGACCAGGCCGTTTACTTCCCTGGCGATCTCGATCACGAAATCATGTGAATAATCCACGTTGAGCGAACGGGCGTTGCCGGTGGCGCGCAGCCCCGCGAAGGTGGCGATGATGGCGCGTGGACTGATGGAGGGCACCAGCCGCTGCGCTCCGGACCAGATCTCGGCCAGGCCGTCGGCGGTGACGGCTTTGTTGCCCTTCTCGTTGATCGAGTTGGAGTTGGGACCCACCAGGGTGTTGCCGTGGGTGCTGCCCAGCACCAGGATGCCCTTGCTGTTCTCGTTGGGCACCGGGAAAAGGATGTTGTCGATCTGGATTTCGCTTTTATCCAGGAGGTAATACTCGCCGCGGCGCGGCGTGATCTTGAAGTCGGGGCGCACCCCGGCCTTGTGCATGATGTCGTCGCTGTACGTGCCGGCAGCGTTGATCACCCAACGGCAGCCAAAGTCGCCCTGGTTGGTACGTACCCCCTTGATCGTCTTGCCGTCCATGATGAAATCCTGGAAGGCGGTATTGGTGAGCACTTCCACGCCGTTCGCCATCGCGTTTTCGAGCGGGGCAACACAGGCGGCGAACGGATCGACCATGCCGCCGGTGGGGGTGAAGAGTGCGCCTTTCACCGCCGGGTTGACGCGCGGTTCGCGCTTCTTCATCTCGTCGCCGGAGATGATCTCGGCCGGGACGCCGTTCTTCTTCGAGCGCTCCTTCAGCGCGTCCAGGCAGGTAAGGTCTTCGTCGATGGCAACAATGTAAGCGCCGCTGCGTTTGAAGGGGATGCCCAGTTCCGCGCAGAGTTGGTCCCACATGGGGTTGGCCAGGCGGTTCATCTGCGCCTTGAGGGTGCCGGGCATGGGGTCGTGACCGGCGTGGACGATAGCCGAGTTGGCCGAGCTGGCGCCGGCGCCGATGTCGCTGTTCTTCTCGATCAGCAGCACCTTGAGTTCATATTTGGAAAGGGCGCGGGCTGTCATGCAGCCGATCACCCCTCCGCCAACGATGATCACATCATAAGATTTCATATGCGGAATCCATTTTCAGGAATGAGACCTGCATTCAGGCAGGCTTTACCTATTATAGTGAGGTCAGGGGAGGGTGAAGCGGAATTTGCACAAACGTGCAGCCGGGTGCAAGGAAAAATGATAGAATAAAGCAAGAAGTTTCACTATTCATGCACAAACGTGCAAGATTTGACCGAGGTGCAGGATGGAAGACCGCGAAAAGAGTTCCGACGCGCTGAAGGTGGCGCGCATGTATTACTATCAAAACATGACCACCGAAACCA
>CAYWCH010000180.1:1745-5507 GCA_964456715.1 uncultured Anaerolinea sp.
TGCACGGGAAAGGGGGCTCATCAACATCCAGATCGTCGACCCCAACGAGCACCCGCAGTTGCTCGAAAAGAAGATCGTCGAGCATTTCGGCATCCAGCGCGCCCACGTGGTGCCCGTACCCGGCGTGGCCGGGGAAGGGGAATGGCTCTCGCGGGTGGTGCAGTACGCCGCCAGCTACCTCAACTCGCTCTTCGATTCCAACATGGTGATGGGTATTGCCTGGGGCACCACCATCGGCGCCATCTCCAAGTTCCTGCTGCCCAAGGCCACCCACAACTCACAGATCATCCAGCTCAACGGGGCGGGCAACACCCAGTCCATGGGCATCGAGTATGCCAGCGAGATCATCGTCCGCTTTGCGCAGAATTACCAGGCAACGGCCAATCTCTTCCCGGTGCCGACCTTCTTCGATTACGCCTCCACCAAGCAGGCGCTGTGGAAGGAGCGCAGCATCCGTAGATTGCTCGACCTGCAGAACCAGGCGGAACTGCTGCTCTACAGCATCGGAGCGGTCAATGCCGGCGTGCCCAGTCACGTCTACAGCGCGGGCTACCTGGAACGCGCCGACCTGAACGAGTTGAAACGCCTGGATCTGGCCGGCGACGTCGCCACCGTGTTCTTCCGCGGCGACGGCAGCTTCAACGGCATCCCGCTCAACGAGCGCGCCAGCGGTCCCGGTTTGGAGCTGTTCCAGCGCAAACACGGCATCTGCGTCGTCTCGGGCACCGCCAAGGTCCGCGGCCTGGCCGCCGCGCTCAAGGGGCGCCTCATCACCGAACTCATCATCGACGAACCGACCGCGAGGAATCTGGTAGAGGGGTATATTTAAGGCTATGACACCCTTTCTGAAAAACATCCACACAGTACAAACCGATAAAACACCGAACCGCTATCCGTTTACCATACCAGCCTTCTCAAAGGGGATCAATATCGATTTCACGAGTTGCGTCACCATGTTTGTCGGCGAGAATGGTTCCGGCAAGTCGACGATCCTCGAAGCCATCGCTGACGGCTGCAATTTCAGCCTGGGCGGCGGGAACCGCAACCACGTTTATTCACGGCATCAAACGGAATCTGATCTGGCGACTGCTTTGAGGTTTTCCTGGATGCCCAAGGTGACCAATGGCTTTTTCATGCGCGCGGAGAGCTTCTTCAACTTCGCCACGTATATCGATGAGATCGCAGAAGACGATCCGTCCGTCCTGCAGGCTTACGGCGGCAAGTCGCTGCACGAGCAATCTCACGGCGAATCGTTTCTTTCTTTGTTTTTACACAGATTCGATAAGGGCATCTTTATCCTGGATGAACCTGAAGCGGCGCTTTCCCCTGCCAGGCAGCTTTCCTTCCTGGCTATCCTTCACGAAATGGAAAGCCGGGGCAATGCGCAATTCATCATCGCCACCCATTCGCCAATCCTGCTAAGCTATCCGGGTGCGGTCCTGTACAGTCTGGATGGGGAAGCGATAAGGCAGGTGGACTACAGGGAAACCGACCAATTTTTATTAACCAAAGATTTCCTGAACGATCCGGAAAGATTCTACAAGCATCTGTTTGCAGAATAGAAACAACGGGGATGAAGGTTCAAAAATAAACCCGGCCAGATTTCTCCAACCGGGTTCCTGATCACAATAAACAAATATCGGACGACCGGCCGGTCGCCCTTACCGCATTATCCGTTCTTCAGCGGATACCCGGTGATACTGCGGATCTGGTCGTAGAGCGGATGCAAGTGATTATTTATTGGAAAAGGTTTTAATCCCTCGGGATCAGATACCAGAGCAGGTCATGCCCACCGGTCACGCCCTGGCTGTTGATCTGCCACCCGGCTGTTTTGCATTCGGTCAGTTCAGGGTGCTCAACACCGGTGATCGCATCGCATCCCTGCAACCCGATCACCTTGCCGGTGAAGGGGACGTTGAAATCCTTGGTGTATTCATTGGATTCCAACGGCTCGAGGGATTGCAGGTAGTAGGCACTACCGTCTGTCATGTCACACATGTAACGGCCGAAATATGTCAGGCAGGGTACGGTCAACCAGGTCTGATTTTTTTGGCCGGTACATCCATTGAGAATGATGCTATCCCCCGTATTCTCCAGACAGAGGCTGCCATCGTATGATTGGATTAAATAGGTGATCTGACTCTCACCAGTCTGGGCAACAAAACGCCAAAGTTGGTTTTCACTCGTTCCACCGGCTTCCTGGGTCAGGTGTGCTCCGGCTGTATTTGATTCAGATGTTATATAAAGTTTGCTGAAAGCCTGCTGAATGGCATAAACCTTATACGAGCTTTCGGGTTGAGTAGTGGGAGCCTGGGTGGTTTCTACTGTGGATGTACTCTCTGCAGCCTGCGCAGCAGTGGCCGTAGATTGGATGGTTGGTATGGCTGTTGGCTGAGACATGGCAGATATCTGGGTGGCCATGCCGATGGCATAACTGGTCGCGGCGTAATCAGGTGTCACAGTTGGGTTTGAGCATGCGGATATCACAAGGGCAAACACCAACCCCGTTCCGAGTAAAAAAGCTCTGATGGTTGATATGGATATTTTCATGGGATCCCTTTGAAATTTATTATTGGATACCGTATGACAAATGTACCATTTTTAATTATCGGGCACAAGCCTGCCCATGGGATTACTGAGTCAAGTAACCACCGATGACCGTCAAGCAGAACCCTCTCCTATCCGCAGGATGGGAGAGAGCGCGAATTTTTGCTAGTGTGCGAACCCGAGCGTAATTTGCGAGTGGTGCTCGGGTAAGGGATAGATAAACCCGGTCGGATTTCTCCGACCGGGTTCCTGATCACAAAAACGAATTACGGACGATCGACCGGTTGCCCCTACCGCATTATCCGTTCTTCGGCGGATACCCGGTGATGTCACGGATCTGGTCGTAGAGCGGATGCAGGCGGTCGTACATCCTGCAATAAACGCGCTTGTAGAGGTCGTCGTAGATGCGATGGTTGGCGACGATGGGCTCGTAGGTGTCACCCGGGCGGGTCATCTCGCGCGTCGCCGCGTCAAAATCGGGGTGCAGCTTGAGGCCGACCGCCAGGTCCATGGCCGCACCGAGACCGCTGGCCTCGTAGGTGTGCGGGCGAATGGCCGGCAATCCAAAGATATCGGCGGTGAGTTGCATGGCAGCCGGGCTCTGACTGCCGCCGCCCGCCACACGGATCTCCCTGACGGGGATGCGGGTACGCTTTTCGGTGCGTTCCTTGCCTTCGCGCAGGGCGTAAGCCAGGCCTTCAAGGATGGCGCGGTACATGTGCGAGCGGGTGTGCACGTCGCCAAAGCCGACGATGGCACCCTTGGCTTCGGGGCCGGGTACCTTGAGCCCGGGCGACCAGTAGGGCTGCAGGGTCAGTCCTAGCGAACCGGGCGGCACCGATTTGACGAGGTCATCGAAGAGTTCTTCCGTCTCGATGCCGCGTTCTTTGGCGAGGCGTTCCTCGTTCATGCCGAATTCGCGCTTGAACCAGGAGACCATCCAGTAACCGCGGAAGATCTGCGTCTCGAGCGAGTAAGCGCCGGGGACAGCCGCCGGGTAGGGCGGGATGAGTGGGATGACCTCGACGTATTTCTTGAGGGTGATGTTGATGGTGGCGGTGGCCGGCATGATCTACCTCCTGACGCGCCTGCGCATCTTTGAGGCCGTCAAGCTTGGAGAGGCGGTGTAGCATGGATAGCACGGAGACCACGCCGACCGCCAATGGTCCCATGATCCTGTGCGACAACCTGGTCAAGATCTACAAGGTCCAGGAT
>CAYWCH010000181.1:0-5501 GCA_964456715.1 uncultured Anaerolinea sp.
CTTGGGTGTTATTAATTCGTCCAAGCGATAATCTAGTTCTCAATATGCACAGGTGATATGACCAACACATCGATTCCCATTGATAGATTCGCTATTGAAACTGAGGACCTTGATATCTTCTATGGTTCATTTCGGGCTGTTAAGGAAGTGGACCTGAAGATTGAACCGCAAAAAATAACCGCCATTATTGGTCCATCGGGCTGCGGAAAAAGCACCGTATTGCGAGCCTTTAACCGGATGAACGACTTCATCCCCGGTGCACATGTGAAAGGCAGCATTCTTTTTCACGGTCAAAATATCTATTCACCGAACGTGGATCCCGTCCAGGTGCGTAAACGGATTGGCATGGTCTTCCAGAAGCCGAATCCGTTTCCAAAATCGATCTATGATAATATTGCCTGGGGTGTCAGGATCAACCACTATGGTGGATCAGTTGATGATCTCGTCGAGGAATCACTGACTAAAGCAGCGCTTTGGGACGAAGTAAAAAATGACCTGCAGGGATCCGCGCTGTCTCTGTCTCTTGGGCAGCAGCAAAGACTGTGCATTGCCAGAACCCTGGCTGTACAACCCGAGATCATTTTAATGGATGAGCCCTGTTCCGCACTGGATCCGACTGCCACATTGAAGATTGAAGATCTGATGCGTGATCTGGCTATCAGCTACACCATCATCATCGTAACGCACAATATGCAGCAAGCCGGCCGGGCATCCGACTTTACAGCATTTTTCACCATGGATACTGACCGGGCTGGGAAGATGGTCGAGTATGGTTTGACTGAGCAAATCTTCACACGGCCTCAGCATAAAGAAACTGAAGATTATATCTCAGGGCGGTTTGGATAAGGCAGGAGAATAATATGTCACGCGATACTCTTAATTTACACATTCAGGAAATCAAAGATGAACTGCTGATCATTGGAGAATTGGTCGAAAATGCCACATTGAAATCGATCGATACACTCAAAAACCGCGACCTGACTGCTGCAAAAATTGTCTACCTGGAAGACCAGGTCATCAATGCCAAACGCTATGATGTCGAAAACAACGTGTTAATTCAAATCGCGACACAGCAACCATTGGCCCATGACCTGCGGCTGCTGGCAGCCATGCTGGAAATCGCATCAGAATTGGAGAGAATGGGCGATTATGCCAAAGGGATCTGTAAAGTCACACTGAACCTGGGTGACGCGGATATCCCTGTACCAATCAAAGAGTTCGAAAAAATGGGGCAATTGACGGTAGAAATGCTGCACGAAGCGTTGGAGAATTTCATTCGTGAAGACGTTGATAAAGCCCGATTGCTACCGCAAAAGGATGATCAGGTGGATATGATCTTTAAAAAAGTGGAACGCTCGATCGTGCAAATGATGGTAACTCAACCTGAAATGATCGATCACTCAAACCTTTTACTATGGGTGGCTCATAATATTGAGAGAATGGCCGATCGCGTGACCAACATCTGCGAACGGACGATTTTCGTCGTCACAGGAGAATTGGCCGAATTGGAAATTAAACCAAGGAAATTGCTAAACTGATCAACTCATTCTTAGGAGGATAACCAAATGGCATCGACAACACCGGCAAATGAAGCTGCAAGCTTAAAAAACAGTGTGCGTTTCAAGATCGACAATCTACGAGATGAAGCCTCTTTAAAAAGCCTCATCGATAGTTTTTCAGATTTTCAGAGCAATGCAGCCAACCTGCCACTCAGGATTCAGACCCTGCGACAACGAAAATACGCGTTCAACAAACTATTGGAAAAGAAAGCCGCTGATCTGAGCGTCAGGTGTGCTGCAGTCCAGGGTGACGTGGAAGGGAAAATTGCCATGCAGTCGAATATTCTCCAATCCTCATTAAGATCGATCGAAATGCGATACAACGCTCTCGGCGCCCTCCCCGCACTGACCAGTGTGCAGATATTGAGCAACGAAACCGATCAATTTAAGGACCGCTGTTCCTCAGCTCAAAACTCGGTCAGAGCATCGTTCGACTCGTTGAAAAGTGAAGTGGATACATTCGTCCATGACATTGCAGAACTTGAGTTTGCGTTGGATAAAGCAGATGCGGCCAGCTTTCACTTTCTGCCAGGCGAGGCGATAGTCAAGGCCATCAAGGCAGTTTGGTGCAAATCAGGGAAGGAAGAAAAAAATGATCCTGAAGGCATCCTTTTCCTCACCGATCAGCGTCTGATCTTCGAACAGAATGAGGAAATCGCCACTAAGAAAGTCCTTTTCGTGACCACCGAGAGGCAAAAAATTCAGCAAATGTTGTTTGAGGTACCTGCGGTTTCCATCGAACAAGTAAAAGGTTTCAAGCAGGGAATGATGAAAAACCAGGACATGTTGGACCTGAAATTCGCAGCCGGGAGTTTTGCTCCGAATGCTCTGCTTCACATTTTTTATGAAGATTGCACCGCCTGGCAATCGCTGATCACTTCGGTCAAGACTCACGAAATCGATAAAAACCGAGCCATTGCCATAGATCAGGCTGAGATCAATAAAGCCAAGGCCGCTCCAACCCAGTGTCCCCAATGCGGTGGATTGATCACCAAACCGGTGCTGCGGGGAATGGACACAATCACCTGTGATTTTTGTGGCAAAGTAATCCGCCTGTAGGATTCAGTCACTTTTTCAGTCAGATTGCATCAGATGGTATATGATGCAATCTGATCTTTTATTTAGGAGTTAAACATGAAACCCAATGAATCATCCATGGATCGATACATCCGGGTAATCCTCGGAGCAGTCTTACTTGTGTTGAAATTCACCGGAGTGGTGACAGGCACGCTTGGCTGGGTATTGCTTGCGCTTGGAGTGATCGCTCTCATAACCGGTTTGATCGGTTATTGCCCCCTCTACGCGCTTCTGAAAATCCGCACCAACAAAGCTTAGCAAAACCGGGACCTGATGGTCCCGGTTTTTTTATTCCAAACCTTCAAAAAGATCCCGCTCAATATGCCGGTCCGCGGGGGGATACGCCCGCGTGAAGAGATCCTTTGAACTAAAAATCCTTCGAATCTTGCCAATCAATCCGCCGCTGGTGATCTGCGTTCCACCCTGGCTGGCGTGGCAGGCTGCTGCCTGCTCACGAATTACAGCTACGGGTAGAAAATCGATCACCGCGTTTTTGGGGAAACTCACCTCAGCAATACTTGCCAGATCGATATCACCGTTTCTGCCGAACTTATGTGGATCCTTCCCGATCAATCGCATCAGGAAGATGCCGAACCGTAGAATCCCTTTGGGCATGGTATGAAAATAAAGTTTCTTCGGTGAGTAAGGGGGCAGATCAGATCCATATTGATTAGGATCCCCTGCGGAGTAAAATGCCTTCTCCGCAGCCCGCTGGATGGCAATGTGATCCGGATGCCTGTACCCGCCGATCGGATCAAAGGTCAAGACCACCTGGGGTTTATACTGACGAATGTAATTCACGACCTTCCCTGCCACCTCATCAAGAGGAGCTGCCGCAAGAGCCTGGGGATGATGGTTGTCTTCGCTGCCGGGCATTCCGGAATCACGATATCCCAGAAAACTGATACTCTTAAGACCGAGCAAATCGCCGGCACGGCGCAGTTCGTCTTCGCGCAGTTCAGCAACTGTTGAAAAACCATCCATCATTCCATCAGGAACTTCTCCCACCTCTCCGCGTGTGGCGCAGACCAGATGAACCTCCACCCCCTTGCGTGAATACAACGCAAGCGTACCCCCCATGCCAAAAGTCTCATCGTCGGGATGAGCCAAAACTGCCAGGATCACTTTTTTCTCAACCATTCTTCCTCGTTAGCACCTTTGAATAAAGCCACGCACCATGTGCGAATTGCCCAATTGTACCCCTCCATATCTATAGATGCAAAATTATCCTGCCCGGAACATCTTTCCGGCTTCATGCTAAAATGTAAACATGAACGTGATCCTCACTCATGAACAGGCCGATTTTGATGCGCTCGGAGCACTGTTGGGAGCCTGGCTGTTGGATGAAACCGCCAACGCAGTTCTTCCAGCCCGCCTCAACCGAAATGTAAAGCGCTTCCTTAATCTGTATAGTTCAGAGCTGTCATTCGTCGAATTGCGCGATCTGCCTTCCGAACCGGTTCAAAAAGTGACTCTGGTGGATACGCAGTCGCTGGTCACACTCAAGGGGTTCTCCTCCAAGACATCGGTTCAAGTGATCGACCATCACCCCCAACGCGATAACCTGGATCCCTGTTGGAAAGTTAACCTCGAGAAGACCGGAGCTTGTACCACCATTTTCGTCGAAAGACTCAAGGAACATCTCGCATCGTTTTCCGTGCTGCAAAACACATTAATGCTGCTGGGAATCTACGAAGATACCGGTGCGATGACCTATGCCTCAACTACAGCCAGAGATATTCGTGCGGTGGCGGCTTTGGTGGAAGCTGGCGCCAGTTTGCGGATTGCCGCCGATTTTCTCAATCCTGCGCTTTCAGATGATCAAAAAGCTCTGGCAGAACGTTTAATGGCAACCACTCAAAACCTGGATATCCACGGGAAGATGATCCTGATTGCTTCAGCCGATGGTTCAGACATGGATGATGAAGTATCCAGTGTGGCACATAAACTTCGTGACCTGTTCGATCCGGATGGTCTGTTCCTGATCATCAAAACCCGTGATGGCATTCGGCTCGTTGCCAGATCGACCTCCGACCAGGTGAATGCTGCCGCCGTAGCCGCCTTGTTTGGCGGTGGGGGCCATGAACGCGCTGCCTCCGCTTTGATCGATCCGCATGATCCCGGGTATCCAACCGGAGAATATCCCCTCAAAGATATCGAAGCCAAATTAATCGATGCGCTCCCCGGCAACATAAAACCATCGGTCACTGTTGGCAAGATCATGTCCAAACATCCGTTATTATTATCCCCTTCCACGACATTGGAAGAAGCTAGCCGTGTATTCAAACGTTATGGATACGAAGGGTTCCCCGTCATCGACGAGGGACAAGTGGTCGGGTTGCTCACCCGGCGGGCAGTCGATCGAGCTCTGGCACACCACCTTAAAGTAACCATCAGCAGCCTGATGGAAGCTGGCGATTACTCATTGACCACCAAAGATACCGTCGATCAGTTGCAGGCGCTGATGGCATCCACCGGATGGGGACAAATACCAGTCATCGATGCGGAAGACCATAGTGTGGTTGGGATCGCAACACGCACCGATCTACTGCGGACCCTTTCAAACGATGTTGCTTTCGTTCCCGGCCGGTTGAACTACGCGGACGTATTAAAAACTTCGTTATCTGCGCCTCGATTCGCGCTAATCCAGTTGGTGGCTGCTGAAGCTGCCCGCGAGCATCTGCCGGTCTACATCGTCGGCGGCTTTGTTCGTGATCTGATTCTGGAACATTTCTCCCCCGATTTCGATATCGTCGTCGAGGGTGAGGCAATCCATCTGGCCCAAAGTCTGTTTGAACGGTATGGTGGACGGGTGATCTCGCACAACCGTTTTGGGACCGCAAAATGGCAGATCAAGGAAATTAA
>CAYWCH010000182.1:0-2701 GCA_964456715.1 uncultured Anaerolinea sp.
CTCAAGCATGGCTGCTTCGCCAGCACCGAGTTTCTCGATAACCTGTCCAACAGTGTTCAACCCGGCTTTTACCAGTGCTTCAGTTGCACGGGCAGAGAGACCGATCTCAGCAACCGGTCGGTCGAGAGAAACCTTCGAGGTTTCACGGGCATTCTTCTGGTCGACGTAATCCTGGCGCGCCTGAAGTTTCTTATAGAACCGATCAACCTGTCCTTCAATGTCGATCAAGCGTTGTTGCTGACCGGTGAAGAAGGGATGGCACTTCGAGCAAACTTCAGTACGGATCTCTTTCTTGGTGGAGCCGGTTGTCCATGTATTTCCACAGGCGCAAACAACCTTTGCGTCATAATAATAAGTGGGATGAATTTCTTTTCTCATTCTTCGTGACCTTCCTGTTTCGATTTGCTTTTACAATTGCCTGATGGCGGATATGTAAAAACCAGATTATTTGGAAACGGTCTGTTTCACATGAACCCGTTTCTGACCGGTGGGAAGTGTTTCATATTCGACAACACCTTCCGCGACCGCGAAAAGGGTATCGTCAGTACCGACTTTAACATTCAGGCCGGGTTTGATCTTGGTGCCGCGCTGGCGGACCAAGATATTGCCAGACAACACTGCTTCGCCGGCGAATTTCTTCACGCCAAGCCGCTGTGCATTGCTGTCGCGGCCATTTCGACTGGAACCACCACCTTTTTTATGTGCCATTTGTCCTACTCCACTTTGATTTTTTCAATTAAAAGCTGGGTATATTGCTGGCGGTGCCCAGTTTTTGTGCGGATGCGTTTCTTGGGTGAATACTTGAAGATTGTTACCTTGGGGCCCTTGACCTGATCGTTTACCTTGGCGACTACTTTTGCGCCTTTGACCATCGGGGTGCCAACTTTGATTTTGTCATCTTCGACCAGCAACAACACTTTTTCGAGATCAATTTTCTTACCGATCTCTACATCCAACAGGTCCACTTCAATGGTGGAACCCTCGACGGCTGTGTACTGTTTGCCGCCACTTTCAACAATTGCATACTTCATCCTGAAATCCTCTCCAATCTTCACTTCACCGTTTTCCCGCGATCACACGCCGGTACACGGGGAAGTTGGGGATACAATAACCTACCCCAGCATCTCTCGCCGGGGCAAGGCAGAACGTATTATACAGGTTGGGTTCAAGTCTGTCAATATGAACTCATCCCGGTTATCGGATATTAAAAGTCTGGTTGAATGACTCCATCAGGTCGTGAAGAACAGATGTGAATGCCTTCAGGCGCTTATCGGTTTCTTCATTAATAAGCTCAAGTGTATCCTTGGTTTCTTGGGCTGCGTCTTCCAACGATTCAATTCGATCGAACACCTTTGTCATCTGGCGAGTATCATCCTGCTCTTTCTCTTCCTGGGTTAGGGTGTAGTTTGTCCAGCGTTTTTGATCCTCATTCTTAAAGGAGATCCATTCCTGGCGGAATCTCTCCTCTGAGAGCCGGTGCATTTCGGTTAATTCATTGATCCTGCGATCAAACCGCAGGTTGACATCGTCGAGCTCTGCTTGGGACTTTTTTATTGCCAGGTGGGTGGATTCCAGAGAATCCATTTTTGATTTAAAGTTTTCACCCATGGCATTAATCTCATTGAAGCGTTCCTGCCAGTTTTTCCAGAGATTTTCACGTTCCACCTGGGCGAGAGAAATCTTCTCGAAGAAAGAGGCTTGATTTTGCTTTCTTTCGATCTCCCCTGACTCAATACCGTTGATACGAACTTCAGTTTTCTTGATCGCTTCCGTTGACACATCAGATCGGTTGCGTTCTTCGTCCAGTCGTTTCCTAATCGCTGCCAGTTCCACCTGGATATCAGAGATCCGCTTATATTCCAACTGCATGTCATCCAATGTATGTTTACTATTTTGCAGAAATTCATCGAATGTGCTTTTTATTCCTTCAGACTGTTTCTCAAAAGCATCCATACGCTGGGCAAGGCGGTTCTCTTCATCGATCCGGTTTTGAAGGTTCTTGCGCACATCTGCAAAGACGGGCACATACCCCTGAACTTCGGATATTTTACTTGTCATCTGGGAAATCTCGGATTTGATTTGCTTTTCTGAAGCTTTCAACTGATTGGCTTGCTTCTTATCCATGCTGTTGATGGTTTTCATCACCTCAGCATGGTCTTTGGCTATGATCTCATCCATCTGGGTTAACCGATTGCTGACGTTCACCGAAGTCTTGACATCATTTTCCAGCACCAACATTTTTTGCTGCTGTGCGTCGATCGTGGCTTCCAGTTCAGCAATGCGGTTCTTATATTCTTTTACCTGCTGGTTGGTCTTTTTTCTCTCAGACTCCAGCCATTCGATCTTTTTTTCGATCTCATCGAGTTCCATAGTTCATCCTTAATGAGTTTTCTTAATCATAACCGATTAACCTCACTTCATCGTGAGGAAGACGGATATTTTACTCCATAGTTGCTGCATAAATGCGGAAGGGAAAAAGCCGATCAGCAGGATGTTGAGCAACCCTGCTCCAAAAAGCATCGCTTGTAATCTAGTCTCGAGCAATAATCCCTGTTTCTTTCTTCCCGTGAAAAAGTGCCTGAGCAGGTTACAAGCGATAAGAATAACAGCCGCGCAGCCTGCCAAACTCCAATAAATGTAAACCGGATCAGTGCCGAGGTTTGCGTACAACGTTACCCGTGAAGGGAATGCTGCCAATAAT
>CAYWCH010000182.1:2711-5476 GCA_964456715.1 uncultured Anaerolinea sp.
GAGAGAATTCCCACCAGCAGCCCTACAGTCGCCATGGGAAACTCGCGGAATTTTCCGTCGATACTGGAAAGACTGATTTCCGGATCATCTCCCTGCAGCACCTTCAGCGCCAAGATCATCAATCCCATTTCCAGACCGCGGTTCAAGATCGAAAGATAGAAGAGTTGGGTTCCCAACTCTGTTTGCAGACTGATATCGATAAGAAGAAAACCGGTTTGTAAGATCGCGATATATCCAATGATCCTGCGTAAATTGCTTTGCATCGCGGCCCAAATACCACCGGTAGCGATCATTAGGGTTCCGCACACCCGGAGAACCGGAACAAGAAAGGCTGAATCGCGCAGCCAGGTCAACCCGTTGATAAACCCAAGCATGATTAAAATGATCGCTGTTGGAAAAATGCTCAGGATAAAGCCATTGGCGAAGATATCATTTTCATCGCAGAATTCGGGGATCCAGAAATGGAATGGGAAGATGCCCAACCAGAAGGCAAAACCCAGTCCCAGGAAAAGCGCGGCTAGATAAAGCTGGTTAAGATCAGAAAAACTGGTCTGTACTCCCGAAAGGATCCAACCGGCTAATAAAATGAACGGCATGGCCAGACTTTGAAAGATCAAATATCTGAGAATGCCCTTGCCGGCTGGCTGACCGCGTCTAACCAGCAGTGGCAGGCTGATGATTACCGCGAGTTCGACAAAGATCGCTGAATAGAGAAATGGCTCAACTGCCAGTGCGGCAATTAATAATGAAATGATTGCCAGGCTGATCGGGATGAACTTGGAGGAAGTGCTTACCGCCTGCGAAGAGAAGCACCAGAACACCTGTGAAATGAATATGAATGCCAGGAGAATCCGGTCCTCATTCCCCAGTATGAAATTTCGCCCTAATATGGTCATGGTGGAAGAAATATTGACCGCGATCGATCCGATTCGAAAAGCGGAATCGTTATTCTGAAACAAGGCAGCCAGACCAAGGAGAAAACAAAGAGAAACAGATACGGCCAGACAGATTTTTCTGTTCTCTTGCAGGAACCATAAGGCAATGGCAGCGATAAAGGGAATGACAATCCAAATGATCGGAGCGCTCATTCTATTTCTCCGGTTCTGGTAATTGTGATCAGGTATGCCCCCACGAAGGAAACCAACAGATCAACCGCAAGGATCATCGCGTTAACCAGAATTGAACTCTCCAGGTCGGCAAACAGGATTTCAAATCCAAAGAAGAACATTAATATCCCCAGGATCACTTTAAACGTTTGAGAGGACGACCCAAGTTGAAGCAAACCACAACCAATCAGGGCAAAAGCCGTAAACGCTATCTCAGGACTGACACCAAACAGATCATTGATCCGCGATGAGACTATGTATGCAATCATCCAAGCCATGATCAAAGACATGGCCTTGAATACTCTATTGGGAGTGATACCGGTTTCCTTCTCTCTTTCCTGGTACACCGTGGTGAAAGAGAGGATCGCTGTACACATCCAACCGGTGATCAATTTCGCACCGGACATGAAAATATCCCAAACTTGCAGGTACAGGAAAAAAAGACCAAAAACCATCACCGCCATGGCAATCAGGTTTGATCGCCAGCTTGCTCCCAGGTAAATAATGAATAAGCCAACCAGGATGATAAAAACCGGAATAAGGTTCAACCAATTCTGCATTAACCGCCAACCTTGCTCATCAAGAGTGATAGCAACAAAACAAGAAGGACGAATGCCCAGAGTAACCCACCTTCACCTTCCAGCACATTATTAACCGCCTGGATGCCCTTCCTCATCAGATCGTAAAAGAAATCAACGACGCGATACACCGAAACCTGTCGGATGGGTTTTCGTCTTGGTCTGGCGATTACTTCCTGTAGCTGAACCGGAACCAACTCCATGAAGAGAATTTTCACCCGCTGATTCGAATAACCAAGAATGATCAAAACCGCAATGATTAGAATGGCAATGGATTGCCAATTGAAAGGATCCATTCCATTATCGGCTGTTTTCCAGATCCCAGGCAGCCAGGGGGTTGCTGCCAAAATTACCAATCCAATCGTATATAACAATCTCATCCAGGCTTCAGGAGTTGTCTCTGCGGTCTGTTTTAGAATATCGCGGATAATCGCAGCCAGCATAACCGCCAATCCGATCCAGAGAATGAAATTGAAAAATGCCAACGGACCAACTCCAAGGCTGGCCAGGGCTGAACTTGAAACCGAGACTGGCAGACCGATCGCTGCCAGACCAATCAGTCCGATCAAGGGAATAAACCCTTTTTGGGTGAATGTATAAACCTGTACAAAACCCAACAAGGTCAGCATGAGCAACGCCCATCCGATCACTCCCTCAGAATGACCGCGCAGGAATGAAATAATGGCAAGCGAACAAAACACAATTATTGCACTTTTGTTTTTTTGAATATCAAACCTGGAGAACATGGCGGCAATTGCTGCCAAAATGGCCAGAACAAGAAATAACGCCGGGAAACTCCCCAACTCCGCAATTCGAGGTAATCTTGCCAGTAAAACCATCGCCAGAAATGGGGAAAGGAGTTGCCTCAGAGATTGTAACGTGTTATCGATTTGTCTCTTCTCTTTGGATAATCTGACCTTATCGTAAACGGGCATCCGTAAAGCTGCGGCAAGGATCAACAAAGAGATATCTCTCCCTGTCATTGATAATCCTGACAGAGTTGCTTCATTGGCAGTTTGTGATACCAGAACGGGAACCATCAGGATGTCTCCAACCAGATGCGCGAAGAAAACAATGACGG
>CAYWCH010000183.1:0-1961 GCA_964456715.1 uncultured Anaerolinea sp.
GGATCCGTGGCAGAACGCGGCCACAGTCGGTATTCAAAAATACTTCTCAGAGGTAATGTCCATCGGTGATTTCCACGCGGCCATCTCTGACACGGGACTGGCTGGTACATATCGTGAGCTTTTCGGCGATCCATGGATCGATGTGCAGACGGTCATCCCCGGCAGCCTGGAACAACCCAAGTTGACGCTGCCTTTCCCGGCCGGAAAGACCTGGGCATATACCGGCGCACCGCACGCATCCTGGGGGACTACTGCTCCATTGGGTGCGCTCGATTTCGCTCCCCCGAGCGTGGTGGGGAAATGCGCATACACGATCGAGCCGCTCGTGGCTGTTGCCGATGGGGAGATCTCACGCACCGATACCGGTATTGCCATGCTCGACCTGGATCAAGATGGCGACGACCGCACCGGCTGGGTGATCATGTACCTGCACATCAGCTCCGGCAATAAAGTCCGGCAGGGTACATTGGTTAAGACCGGCGATATCCTGGGTTACCCGTCCTGCGAGGGTGGAGAGGCAACCGGCACTCACGTGCACATCGCGCGTAAATACAACGGTGAATGGATCGCAGCCGACAGTGCCATCCCGTTTGTAATGGATGGATGGGTACCTCACAATGGTTCAGATGCATATGAAGGCACGCTCACGCGCGGCGGGGTGACGATCACGGCAAGCCCGATCGCGGCTCCAAAAAGCCTTATCACAGCAGGCGAATGAGTAAATAGACGATCCGGTTCCCAATGGGCGCCGGATCTTTTCTTGAGTTTCATTTTGCTTCAATAATTGTTGTTTTGATTGCGATCTGAGCAGCTTTACTGATCATGGCCGCGACAGAACAATACTTGGTTTCACTCAGTTCGATGGCGCGCTTTACCGCCTCGGGGTCGATATTGTGCCCGGTTACAACATATTCGACAGTGATGTGAGTGTAGATCTTCGGGTGATCCTCGGCGCGGTCGCCGTGAATGTGGATTTCAAACGCAGTGACATCCTGCTGTTTCTTCTTCAGGATGGGAACGACATCCATCGCGGTACAGCCACCCAGTGCCATCAACACCAGCTCCATCGGGCTGGATCCGTCGTCAGCGCCGCCGTGTTCGATGGATGTGCCCATCGGAACGGCATGTCCCGAGTTTGCGATCCCTTCGAACGACATTTCCCCTTTCCAGGTCACTTTTGCGTCCATCATTCCTCCAGATTACAAATATTGGGTGATTACTTCAATTCATCCAGCGACAGCCGTTTGTACAACCGGGTTTTCACATCTTCGGGCAGTTGGAGATCCTCATCCGCGCTGGATGTCTGATAAAGGTCAACTGTGCGTTTAAGCGTGTTCACGACGATTTGACAGTTCTCGCAGCCTGCCATGTGTTCTTCGAGATGTCTGCACAATTCCTCATTCAGATCGCCGTCAATGTAATCAGAAAGCTGGGAGAGATATTCTTTGCAGTTTTCGTGCTTATGCTCGTGTTCAGCCATTTTTCATCTTTTCTGCGAAATATGCCGAAAGTTCTTCGCGGAGTTTGAGCCGTGCCCGTAACAGCCTTGTTTTCACCACATCCACACTCAACCCGAGCACGGATGCAGTTTCCTCACCTGACAATCCTTCGACATCGCGAAGTAAAAAGACCACCTTCAAGTTATCCGAGAGCTTTTGCGCTGCCACGGTCAACTTCAGGCGGGTTTCCTGGTCCAACAGTTCCTTTTCAGGCAGGCAGCACCAATTGACGATCTCTTTCGGTTCTTCCAGTTCTTCATCTTCCCTGTCCATCTCCACTGGCAGAGGCTGTGGTTTGCGTTTACGCAAAACCATCAAGGCTTCATTGGTGGCGATTCGGTAGAGCCAGGTTTTCAGTGATGATCTGCCTTCAAAACGCGGAAGCGCCTGGTAGGCCTTAATGTATGCTTCCTGAAGAGCGTCTTCCGCAGAAGCCTCTTCCCCCAGTATACGATATGCCGT
>CAYWCH010000183.1:1971-5469 GCA_964456715.1 uncultured Anaerolinea sp.
GAGCGTCTTCCGCGTCCTGCTCGTTGGCGAGCATGCGCAGCAACAGGTGATAGATCTGCCCCGATGTTTGATCGACAAAATCGGTGAACGCGTCGCGGTCCTGACTGCGTAAAGCGTCGATGGAAATGGTTGTCGAGGTTGAATCAGAGCTACCCATTTAGATGATCCCTGCCATAAAAGGTGACATTACGAGAGCGGCCAGGTTGGCCTGACGTCGATATCCAGCGGGTCATTTTGACCCTGCAGATGATGATAGTAACCGGCCGAGGCGACCATGGCGGCGTTGTCGGTGCACAGGCTTATGGAGGGGATGTGAACGGGGAATTCCTGCTGGTTGAGGAAGGCTTCGCGCAGCGCCTTGTTGGCAGAGACGCCTCCAGCCACCACGATTTCGGTGACGTTGAACTGGCGGGCAGCCTTGAGCGTTTTGCTGAGTAACACATCCACCACTGCCGCCTGGAAACTGGCAGCGAGATCATTTACAGGCAGCGGTCTGCCGGTTTCTTCCAGCTTGCGTACTTCACGCAGCACGGCCGTTTTAAGACCGCTGAACGAGAAGTCCCAGGTGCCATCAAGGCGTGCGCGCGGGAAGGTGAACGCATTCGGGTTGCCCTCCGCCGCGGCTTTTTGGATGGAGGGGCCGCCGGGGTAGGGCAGACCGATGAGACGCGCCACTTTATCAAAGGCTTCACCGGCAGCATCGTCCAGGGTGGATCCCAGGCGCTTGTAATGTAAATGATCGGTGAGCAGGTTTAGTTCGGTGTGACGGCGGAGGATTGGCCGCGTCTTGCGGATATACCCAGGCAGAGTAGATGTGGCCTTCCAGATGGTTGATGCCGATCAGCGGCAGACTGCGCCCCAGTGCCAGACCTTTGGCAGCGTTGAGACCGACAACCAACGATCCGGCCAGACCGGGACCGCGGGTGGCGGCGATGGCGTCGATGTCTTCCAGGCTAAGATGCGCCTGCTCCAGCGCTTGCTCGATAATGGCGTAGATGGTGCGGACGTGCTGGCGTGAAGCCACTTCGGGGAAGACTCCGCCGTATTTGGCGTGAATCTCGATCTGGGTGGCAATGACGCTCGAAAGCTGACGCCGTCCGTTTTCGACGACAGCGGCTGCGGTTTCGTCACAGGAGGATTCGATCCCCAGGATGCGCACCACCTTGTTATCATTCAGTCTGGCGTTCTCTGGCATTCATTATCCTTTTACCGGCAGCACCAGTTGCTTGGGGAACTCCGCCAGGATCTCGAATTTTCCGTCCGGTGTGGTGACCAGGGAATCTTCGATGCGCACACCCATTCCCCTGTCAGGATAATACAGACCGGGTTCCAGAGTGAACACCGTGCCGGGGACGAGGTTGTCGTTCGGTGAGGTGTTGACCATGCTGGAGAAGGGCTTTTCGTGTACGTTGAGCCCAATACCGTGACCGAGGCTGTGGCAGTAACCGATCTCGGTTTGCGGCGTGCTCAGCAGGGTGGGGTGACCCATGGCTTCATAAAGCTCGCAGGCGCGTTTTTGATACACGCTGAACGGTGTATTAACCTTGAGTTCCGAGGTGATCTGATCGTAAACGGAGTGGACCTGTTCGTAAAGCTGCTGCGCCTCGTCCGGGGCATATCCCAGGCACCAGGTGCGGGTGAAGTCGTAGAAATAGCCACCCTGGGCTTCGCAGGGATAAATGTCGAAGATGATGGTCTTGCCCAGACGCATCGGATCGGCATCGTTGCCCACCGAATGCGGGATGCCCGCGTCGCGGCCGATGGAGAAGATGGTGCCTTCGGGGTTTTCGGCGTTCTTCTCAGCCAGCCACAGGTTGATCTTGCTCTTGACCTCGCCGATGGTCATGGGGGTGCCGTCACTGTGGACAAGCGTCTCGTCTTTGACCCTGTGCCCGGTGAGATAATCGGCCACGCGGCCGACAACCTCGGTGGTGACCTTGCCCATGGCGCGGATGTGGGCGATCTCGTCCGCGTCTTTGGTCATGCGCGCGGCGAGCAGGATCTCATCGTTGAGGAATCCTTCGAACTTGAGGTCGGGCAGCAGTTTCTCCAGGCGTTTGAGGACAGCGTAAGTGGCGCTGACGTCGGTGTTGCCGTAGATAGCTGCCTTGCCCGAGGTGACGCCGGCTTTCTCGAAGGCTTTCTTGTAGCGCAGCGCGATCGCTTCGGTGTAGTCACCGCCGGTTTCTTTCATCAATGCAGAGATCGAATAATCGTTGTAATTGACCGTCTGGAGCCCGGTGCGCATGGCTTCCTCGCGTTCCATCGGGTAATGGAAGAGCAGGGGAGCGCTGCCGCGTTTCTTAATGAGCTCACCGGCAGAGACGTGGCAGGTGCCGGTGAAGTAGACCATCGGTGAATTGTGCTGGGCAGCCCCGGTAATGAACAGGGCGTCAATGTCGTTTTGCTGCATTATGCGGTCGAGATCAGTTTTCATGGAGGGGTCCTTTGATGTGATTTTGCACGAATTGGTTGAGTATGATCACTCTTCTTCTGTGGCTCCGGCATTGAAACGGCTTTGTTCGCGCCAGCGCAGCAGCGCTTCGATGATGAGGAACCCGGCCAACACGAAGAAGGCCAGGGCGAAGTTGAGTACCTTGCCGAACTGCAGCCAGATCATCAGGTCAACATACAGGCCGAAGAAGATGGCTTCGCGCATCATCACCACTGGCGAAGTGACCAGACGGTCGAGCAGACGGCGGTTGAGCAGCCACACGAAGGGCAGGGCGATGCCGCTGAACAACAGTGGTACGAGGAAGAAGAGCAGCCAGCGCGGCCCCAGGGTGGGCACCGTCAGGATGAAGATGAGCACCAGCCCGATGGCTCCGGTGAAGAAGAGAATGAGGGCGGTGGTCAGGATGGGTTTGAAGGGGGAAATCTGTCTCGGATCCAAGGGGAACCTCACTATGCTATTTATTATAACGTAGAGTGAAAAAGGGAAGCCATTGATGCTTATTGAATTGAAAACCCATTTGAAGTTACATTCAGCCAAAAAGGCAATCATAGGGTATGCCTTACTTACCGGACACGCCAAATTAATGTTGTAGAAAATCCATAGTGAATAATGGGATGCCCCCAGATATCCTGTTCGCATGATCACTCGATAACTGTAGGCACACCCTATGCATACTTGGGTTAGAATTACAAAAGGAGGACTTGATGTTCATAAAAGCAGCCAAAAAGGTCCTGCTAAAACTGTACCCGTTCGTATTCGGCGTCTTCCCGGTCATCACACTTTATCTTCACAACTACTACCAGGTCGAATTTTTTCGCGTCGAGCGGGCAGTGCTCGTTTCGCTGTTACTGACCGGGCTGATCGAGCTGCTGTTTCGACTCATATTCCGCAGCGCCGGGCGGGCGCGGGTGCTGACCAGTTTTTTCGTCTCGGTGTTGTTCAACTACGGCACCGTTTACAGCTTCCTGACTGCGCATCCGCTGGCTGGCGTCAACCTGGGGCGGGCGAGGATCCTGCTCACATTCTTCCTGCTCGTCTTCGCT
>CAYWCH010000184.1:0-5425 GCA_964456715.1 uncultured Anaerolinea sp.
CACGCCAGAGAACTGGTGCGTTGGGAACGGATTGGCCAAATTTCATAGACAATCAATAGTCCGTTCCCAACAGCACCCTACAAATGCCTTCAATTCTTTTGAGTTCCCAATGGCACCCTACAATTGCTTGTACATGTACAACTCGCCGCGCTGGAATCCGCGGCTCTCATAATATCGCCTTGTGCCGATGGCGGCGATGACCGCCAAGCGCGCGAATCCCTTCTGCCTTGCAATCTCTTCCGCTTTCTTCAAAAGCGTCGTCCCCAGACCGATGTGCTGCGCCGCGCCGCTTTGTTCCGTCCCCACCGCCAGCGATTGCCCGTATATGTGCACCTCGCGGATCAGCGCCGCGTGCTCCAGGTCGGACATATCCAGCCGTGGTGCTTCGGCCTTTGGCAGCGACAGGCGCAGATAGCCCACTATCTGGTCTTGCGGCGTGTTGAACGAGAGGAAATGCTCCTCGGCATAAGCCGGGTGGTAAACCAGATCGTTGAAGACCAGCGACTCCGCGTCCACCTTGCTGGTGCGCACCTCGCGGCAGCGAATGCAGCGGCAGGCCTGTCCGCGCCGCTTCAACTCAAGCAGCACATCCTGGCGCAGACTGGTGCGTTTGTTGCCCTCCACCACATGCGTGGACGGGATGTCGCGGATGATGCGGTTGACCCGGCAGTATTCGGGGATGGTGGTTTTGATGTCGGCGATCAGGTCGATCAACGTTTCGGTTGAATACGGCTCGTATTCGCCGCGCTGCCAGTATTTATGGAGTTCGGCGGTTTCCAGCAACTGGGTGGGATAGATCTTGATCTCGTCCGGCGCGTAGCCGTCCTGCCACAGCCGTATAAAATCCGCCCGGTCCGATTCGGGGGTGGCGCCCAGCAGGTTGGGCATCCAGTGCAGCACGATCTTGAAACCGGCCGCCCGCAGCAGCGAGGTGGCCTTCAATGTATCCGCGGCGGTGTGGCCGCGCAGGTTGAGCTGCAGCACCCGGTCATCCAGGCTCTGCGCCCCCATCTGCACCTTGGTCACCCCCAGCCGCCGCAGCCAGGTCAGTTCCGCCGCGCTGATTTCGTCCGGACGGGTCTCGATCACCAGCCCCACGTTGCGATGTGCCGTTGTTTCATTAATCAGGTGAACTTTCTTGAGATCGCTGACGTCCTCCGCCAATCCGACAGGGATCTCCGGCTCCGTTTTGGGCACGCTTACCGGGTCCTTACCGTCAACCGTGTTCATGGCGTCGAAACAGCGCTGCACGAACCACTTTTGATAATCGCGTTTGTACGAGCTCCACGTTCCCCCAAGGATGAGCAGCTCGATCTTGTCGGTGGGGTGCCCGACCGCCTCGTATTCCATGATGCGCGAATGCACCTGGTCGTAGGGGTCGAATTTGTTCTGAAAGGCCCGCGCCGCTCCCGGCTCGTCGGCCAGGTAACTCTTGGGCATGTAATTTTCGGTAGGGCAGAAGATGCAGCGCCCCGGGCAGGGATAGGCCTTGGTCAGCACCGTCACCGTGGTCACCCCCGAGAGGGTGCGCACCGGCTTCATGCGGATGCGGTCCAGTAAGGCGGCATCCTCCTCCCATTCCCCGCTCTCGACCAGTTGTTTGTAAGCAGCGATCAGGGTGTGCTTGGCCAGCAGGCCGCCCTCCGCGTCCGGGTGGGAGCGCAGTGCGCGGTCCAACCTGCGCCCGCCTTTCACTTCTTCAAGCACCACCCGCGCCAGCTCAAGCTGTTCCTCGGTGTGCTGCCGCTTGCGGTGCCAGTTTTCGATATCCAATGTTTTCACAGTGACCATTATAATGGAAAGGATGAAAGAATCCACCGCCCGCCAACTATCCGAGATCAACGAGGTTTTCTACTCCCGTTTCGGCAAAGCCTTCGCCGAGACCCGCCACCGCATCCAGCCCGGCGTGGAGCGGGTGCTCAATGAGTTCGTCAGAGACGGCGACTGGCTCGACCTCGGCTGCGGCAGCGGCACCCTTGGCACAGTCTGGATCAGGCAGGGCATCCGCGGACTCTACGAGGGTCTCGACTTCAGCCCGGTGTTGGTGGAGGAAGCCCGCCAGCTTACCGCGCCAATCCCGCTTGGGCCCGGTCAGCGCCTGCTCTACAACCAGGCGGACCTCAGCCTGCCCGAATGGTCTGCGAAATGCAGCCAGCCCCGCTACGACGGCATCCTCATGTTCGCTGCCATGCATCACCTGCCCGCCTACGAAAATCGCCTGAATCTGCTCAGACAGATCGCCGGTCTGCTCGCCAGCGGAGGCACCTTCATCCATTCCGAGTGGCAATTCCAGCGCAGCACCAAGCTGCTCACCCACGTCCAACCCTGGAGCTGTGCCGGCATCGACCCCGCCGACCTGGAGGAGGGCGATACCCTGCTCGACTGGCGCCACACCGAACCCGGCCGCCCCGGTGAGATCGGCCTGCGTTACGTCCATCTCTTCTCCGCCGCGGAACTCGAACGCCTCGCCGCGGAAAGCGACTTTACCATCCTCGCTCAATTCGATTCCGACGGCGCCGGCGGCAACCTCAGCCTTTACCAGGTCTGGCAGCGCCGCTAACCAGGCCGCTGTTTGACCTCCATTATTACAGCGGGCAAGGGACCTCTCTGGATCCTCTCGCGGATGTGTTTCATGTGATAGGTCACCGTCCGTTTCGAAATCCCCAACCGCTCGGCAATCTCGATGTTCGTCATCCCTTTCATCACGAGCTCCATCACCCGCCGCTGCTGTTTGGTCAGCACCGTGCTCTCGAAATCTTTGGTGATGCGCTCCTGTTTGCGATGCGGAAAGACGATGACCGTCTTCCCCACCAGCCGGGCCGTGTAACGCTGTCCCTTCGCAAAGACTCCCGGCAGCGGCTCCAAACCGGCATTGACCGCGGCGGCAAGCTGCCGCGAAGGGATTTCCACATCAAGATGGATGACGGTCGCATCATCCGGCAAATACAGCAGGCGTGTCATTCAAACTCCAATATGAAGGTCGAATCTTTGTATTCCATTTCCCCAAATAGAACGTATCTTCTATATTATTGCATGGAAAAAGGCAAATGTCAAGTTGCCCGGAGAATAAACGAGGCCATCCGTCATTGGGATGGCCTCGCATTTGTTAACTCCCCGCCGCTTACTTCCCGGCTTCCGGCAGAAACCCTGCCCTTCTGAGGATTTCGGCAAATTTCTCGTCCTTGGGGTTGACGCCCGGCGTGTTCCATTTGGTGAAGAACCAATCCAGGTAATGATCGCAATCCGCCGACCTCCAGGCCGAGTTGAGCGCCAGGTGGTTGGTTTCATCGTCGTAAGCCGCCACCATCTCATCAACTTCCGCGTCGGTTAAGTGTTGATAGCGGTTTCGATGCACCAACCCCTTGCCGGTGATGCGTCCCTTGAGAAAATCGGGTTCCACGGTGGGATATCCCAGGATCAGCAGGATGAGCGGGAAGCAATATCGCTGTGGTAATCCCAGTTTTTCATAGACGCTATCGAGCACCACCCGGTGAATGCCGTTGGTAAACATACTGTCGATCCCCAGTGATTTGGCCGCCAATGCTGCGTTCTGTGCAGCCAGGATCGTGTCGGTCGATCCGGTGATAAACGATACCAGGCCAGTAGGTTGGTATTCCTTACCCAGGCGCTTTGCCAGATCGTCCAGACGGTTGAAATCGACGCAAAACAGCAATGCCCGGCTGCCGCGGTAACCGCTGATCTCCTTCATCACCTCGCGGTCATCGATCACTACGATCGAATATACTTGCCGGTTCGAAGCATTCGGCGCCCGAACCGCCGCGCCCAGGATCGTCTGCAGATCATCCTCTGAAATATCTTGTTCATTGAAATTGCCATGGATGGTCCGTGAGTTAAAGATCGTCTTCAGGGTTTCGTTCATTTCTCCTCCAAATTGATTAGAATTCTAACTATTTCAGCAAAAAAATTTCTATTTCTCGCGTTCATCGATTCGTTTCTGCAATTTTCTGATCAGGGTATCAAGCTGCTGTACCTCTTCATCGGAAAATCCCTCCAACGGGTCAAAATCCTGCCACGGATGAGACGCCAGTTCGGCGATCTTTTGCCTTCCTGCCGGTGTGAGGCTGATGCGGACGTATTTGCGATTCTCCTCATCCCGATCCTTGCGGATCCAACCCTGCTTGGCCATGTTGTCGAGGATCACTGTCACGGTCGGCCGGTCGCAAAACAGCATTTCAGCGATATCCGACGGGTAGAGGTACTCCTTTTTCTCAAGCTGATGCAGCACAAATTGCTGCTTGAGCGTGATGTTAAACGGGAGCAAATTGCGCTGAAAATGCCTTCGCCAGGACAGAAAGGCAACGCTCAATCGTCCCAAAGTACCGCTGTGTGAGGATTTCTTAATATTTGTCATGATTAGAACTCTAACTATAGTATACAATACTCACGCCCCGTTGTCAAATAAAAAAGGCTCCCATTGAAGGGAGCCCAAATGAATACCTGTAATCTACAACCCATATCCGATGCGGATACCCAGCCACAGGAAGAATGCAGTAACCACAGCCACCCCCACCCACAGCTTCCAGGTGAACTTCATCCATTTGCCGTAACCGACCGAGGCCAGCCCAATGGCAATCAGCAGTACCGCGTTGGTGGGGTAAGCCATGTTCGAGAAACCATCGCCGAAGCAGTAGGCCGTGACGGTCAGCTGGCGCGTCACACCCACCAGGTCGGCCAGCGGCACGAGGATGGGCATGAGCAAAAAGGCCTTGGCACTGCCCGAGCCGATGAAGATCTCGAAGAACAATGCCAGCACATAAATAATGAGAATGGCAGCCAGTGGAGTCACTCCCGCCAACAATCCCGAGGCGCTGTTGAGGATGGTGTCCATCACGCCGCCCACCGTGACGAGGTACTTTACGCTGTAGGCCATCAGCATCAGCGGAATGGCCGGAGCCATGCCCGAAATGCCATCCAGCAGCGCCCTGCCGATCAGCTTCCCCTTTGCGCCTGAAAGAAAACCCGCTCCCAGTCCTCCGATGAAGAACAGCAGACCGGCCAGCACAAAGGAGTAATCGGCCAGGAACTCACTGAACTGGGTACCCACCAGCACCAGGATGATCATGACAATAAAGGCCACGAAGAAGAGACCGGCTTTCATCAGGTTGGGGTTGGTTTCAAAGACCACATCTTTATAGCGGGTGCGTTCGTTCTGGTCGTCTGCGTATGTCAATGAGGCTTGGGGCTTGCGGTCGATCTTGCGCGCGTAACTCCACAGGAACCAGGCCAGCACGGCATAGACTGCGATGAAGATCGGAATGCGGAACTGCCAACCCGAAAACATGGGCAGCCCGGCCAGGCTTTGTGCCACACCGATGGTAAACGGGTTACTGATGGCAGCCGAGAACCCCATGTTGGTGGCCAGAACGCTCATCCCCAGACCCACCAACGCGTCCCAGCCCAGAGA
>CAYWCH010000185.1:0-5409 GCA_964456715.1 uncultured Anaerolinea sp.
ATGCCCACATTCACGATCTTTGACATGTAATCAGGCAGCGCCAGATCAGCCATGGCTTGAATGAACAACAAGCCAACCGCCAGAACGACCAATAGCAAATAAGGTTTTAAATACTTTGCCAGCTTTAACATTTTCTTTCCTTCCATTATTGCATTGGAATAAGATTATTTTTCATGTCTGATGCGCGGTTTTTCCGAAAAGTCTTCCGGGTGAAACTTGTTCCCTCTGCTGCTGTGCAGCCGGCTGACCAAAGAAGTGCGGAGTTTATACAGGAGATGGATCATTTGCGCTCTTTCCTCCTGTGTCAGATCACTCGCGAGATCATTCATGTACTGCACTTTGGATGGGATATTATCCATCACCAGTTTCTTGCCAGCCTCTGTGATCCGCAAACGAAAAACTCTTTTATCCTGCTTATCCAGCTCACGCGTGACCAACCCCTGCTCTTCCAATCCGCGGATGAGTGAACTGATGGTATTTTTATTGACATGCTGGAAGCGGCTGAGCGCTGTTGGCGTCAAGGGCTCATCGATTCCCAGGCGTTCATCCATCAGCAGGCGAAGCAAGATCCCGATCCGGGCGGATGAAACCTCCATGTCGTTGGCTCCAAGATTGACCAGTGAATCGGACATGTTCGTGACCATGTGCAGCAAGTTGAACATTTCAATCCCCGTAACTTCCTGGATTCCGGCAATTTCCTGAACATTCTGGATCAGTAACGCGTTGAATTCATCAAAACTGATCTCTTTGCCATTTACATGAAAATGTCTATGTTTCTGCATATACCCTCTCAAAATTAGTTCGACGTCGAACTATACACCATCGTACTATTCGTGTCCAGAGCCTGCCAGATTACTCTAATAAAACATTAACTTTTCATCGGGTAAAACGAGCAAATTATGGTTTATTTGTTTATAATGTTCAATAATGGAGATCGTCTTATTGATATTGGGTGCCGATTCCGGTTCACCAAGATAAAGGTATTGCAATGGGTATTCAGGTCAGGTATATCGAGGAAATTCGCGTGATTGAGTCTATGTTTGATGAGACTTACACTCCGCAGGACATCATCGATTCAACGAAACAGGCCATATCGTTTTCAAAAAATATGGGAACCAATCTCTTTCTCGCCGATTGCACAAAATTAAAACGCAGTCGTTCAGTGCTCGAAATCTATGGGATCGGAGATGTCTTTATTGGGATGAATATCCCTCGAGGGATCAGGCAGGCCGTCATTCTCCCAGCCAAAAAGGAAATCGAAAGTAATTCGCGTTTTTACGAGACCGCCACCCGAAACAAGGGATACGATGTTAAGGTTTTCAGCGACCGTTTCGAAGCCATTGCATGGCTGATCAACGGTTGATCCTTTTTTTTCCAAGAAATTTCAGGTAAATATGAAAAGATCTCTTCTTGTATTTATTGCTGGGTTGCTGGTTGTCCTGGTTTCCGGCTGCAGCTTGTTTTCATCGCCATCGCCCACACCAACCTTCCCACCAACCCTGACAGCCACCGCGGCATTACCCACCATCACAGAAATGCCGCCCACTCAGGCGCTGCCGACCATTACACCGCTCCCGACCGATGTGGTGCTTCCCACTGCCATTTCCCCCATGCCGGCTGTTGCCGGTGTGGAAGCGCTGGTGCTGCGCTCCGGCCCGGGGCTGCTGTTTGAAAACCTGGCTGTGTATAAAGAAAACACCTCGCTTAACGTAATTGGCAAAGCTCCCGGCGACATTTGGTATTTTGTAATGACCCCTGACCATCGATCCGGCTGGATGAGATCAAATTTTGTCACGCTGCAGGGAAAAGCCGCGGACCTGCCTTACATCTCCCCCGTCGATGCCGATGTGCTGAAGGGTCACGTCAAAACTCCTGATGGCATTCCAGCCTCGGGAATCGGGGTTTCGCTGGCACCCGCCAACATGGACCTGGCCGCTGGGCCGGATGACACGGTGACCGATGCCAGCGGGACATTTTATCTCTACCTCCCGCAGGGCACCAGCGGTGAATTTGTGCTTGGACCGAATAGTTACACCTGCGAAGGCAACCTGATCGTGGAAAATTGCGAACTTCCGTATAATCTTCCTGGAGCGACCTCGTTTTCGCTCCCGGCCGACCTGAGCATCACCTTCGAGTTCGTCCTGATGGCACGGTAATTTGTGTCGGGATCAACTCGCCTAATAAAAGAAAAAGCCGGAGTCAACTCCGGCTTTTTTACTCGCTTATCCCCTGATCAGCGCCACGATGGCGATCAGGATCGCCAGACCGATGCGGTAGAACACGAACACATCGGTATTGTGTTTTTGCAGGTACTGCAGCAGATACTTGATGCAGAAGAAGCCGACCACGCCGGCCACGATGATCCCGACCGGGAAGATCACCAGATCGGAACCGCTAAAGCCCGTACCAGTCTGGATACCCTGCACCAGATCATACGCACTCTTGAGCCCGGCACCAAGCATGATGGGTGCGCCTAAGAAGAAAGAGAACTTGGCCGCGGTGTCGCGTTTGAGACCCAGCGCCAACCCGGCGCTGATGGTGGCGCCCGACCGTGACACGCCCGGGAAGATGGCCAACGCCTGCGCCAGACCCACCAAGATGGCGTCTTTAAACTTTACGTCCTTCGAATCTCGCAGGTGCTGCGCTGTTTTGTCTGCAGCCAGCAGGATGAATGCCATCAGCAGGATGATGCCAGCCATGAGCAGGATGGCTCCCTGCTGGATCGGCTGCCCAGGTTTATGGAAAACTTCATCGATCTTGCTCTCGAAGAGTAAACCGGCAATGCCGCCGGGGATGCAGCCGAGCACAACGAACCAGGCCCATTTGCGGTCCACGTCGTCGCCGATCTTGCGCTCCTTGATGCTCAGGAACCAGGCGCGGATGAGGCGGATCCAGTCGCGCCAGAAGAATACGAGGATGGCAGCCAGGGTGCCGATGTGCAGCGCCACGTCGAACGGCAGGCTGGTGAGCGCCGGATCCGTCCACTTGAACAACCAGGGAATGAGAATGAGATGAGCCGAACTCGAAATGGGGATGAACTCCGTCAGCCCCTGGATGATGCCCAGAATGATCGCCTGAAGAATGACCATGAGTAACTCCGTTGATTAGGTATTGCTGCATTATCCCACAGGTTGTGGCGTTTCAGAAAGAAACTTTACAATCTACCAGTGAATTACCTCTAATGACGCCATTATTACTAATGAACGCGATTTAATTATTTCAGAGATTCATTCGCATAATTCATCCAAATTCGCGCAATTCGCCTTCATCTCTCGCGGATATCGAGGTTTACCCCTTGACATATAGACGTTCGTCTATATAATAAAAGCATGACTGTCACCGAACTTGACCCTGTCCTGTTTGCCAAAGTCCTCGCCGACGAAACCCGGCAGAAGATCATGAAGCTCACCTGCTGCCGCTGGATCTCGGTGAACGAGATCGTGGAGTGCCTTAACGTCACCCAACCCACGGTATCTCACCACCTGGCCGTGCTGCGCGACGCCGGGTTGGTGCTCGTCAAGGAAGACGGCAAGCAGACCTTCTACCAGCTCAACCGCGAACTGGTGAACGTGTGCTGCGACCGACTGGTGGTCAAGTTCTCCACCTCACTTGATGAGGACTGTGCCTGCCATTAATTTTTTTGTTTTGATATATAGATATTCATCTATTTATGTTTGAAAGGGAATCTATGAGCCGAGTCTACCATTTAGTCTCCACCCCCGCTCCCATGACCACGACCTGGGACCTGACCGCTGCGGACCATGGCGATCACTTTCTGGCGCGGATCGGGGTACGCCGCGACCAGCACCGTGTGCCGCCCGGTCTGTACCGCCTGGGCAACCCGGGCAAGGAGTCCCCGGTTTTCGTCAGCGCCAACTACACCCTCAGCTTCGATGCGCTGCGCTCGGTGTTGAAGGGAGTCGATGGCCATATCCTCGTGCTCGACACGCACGGCGTCAACGTGTGGTGCGCGGCTGGCAAACGCACCTTCGGCACGCGTGAGTTGCTGCACCGTATCGAAGCTGTCAAACTCGGTGAAGTGGTGAGCCACCGCAGGCTGATCCTGCCGCAGCTCGGAGCCTCTGGGGTCGCCGCCCACGAGATCAAGAAATACTCCAACTTCACCGTGGAGTACGGTCCGGTGCGTGCTGAGGATCTGCCCGAATACCTCAAAACCCACAGCGCCTCCCCGGAGATGCGCGAGGTGCGCTTCAACCTGCGCGACCGTCTGGTGCTGGCTCCGGTGGACGTGACCCAGATGCTGCTGCCCATGCTGGTGGCGATGGGACTCGGTTTCCTGCTCGGCGGCATGCCATACATGCTGGCCGCGCTGGTCATCTTCCTGAGCGGCACGGTGCTCTTCCCGGCACTGCTGCCCTGGCTGCCGACCAAAGATTTCAGCAGCAAGGGCGGTTTGCTCGGGCTCGTTGCCGCGCTGCCCTTCGTGCTTTCGGTCCTGCTCGGCCACGCGGATTGGAGCTGGTATCGCCAGCTCGGACAATCGCTCGGCTACCTGCTGACGATGTCGGCCGGGGTGGCATACATCTCGCTCAACTTCACCGGCTCGTCCACCTTCACCTCGGTGGTGGGGGTGCGCAAGGAGATCTACAGCTACATCCGCCCCATGGCGGTGATGGGCGCGCTCGGGTTGATCTCGCTGATCGTTTTCGCCTTTGTCAAATAGGGAGCACACCATGTTCAACTCTTATACCGAAAACACCCTCGTACTGGACGTGGAAAAATGCACCGGCTGCACCATGTGCACCATGGTCTGCCCCCACGCCGTCTTTGCCATGGACGGGCGCAAGGCGAAGATCGTCAACTACAGCGCCTGCATGGAATGCGGCGCCTGCCAGCTCAACTGCCCGGCCCGCGCCATCAGCGTCAAGAGCGGAGTGGGCTGCGCTGCCGCCATGATCAGCGCCGCGCTCACCGGCCGCAAGGAAGTCTCTTGCGGCGGACCCTCGTGTGGCTGCGGGGACGACACTCCGAAGAGCGGCTGCTGTGGATAATCGTTCGATCAATGTAGGGGCGGATTCCAAACCCGCCCCAAAAAAAATCACCACGAAATACACGAAAAACACAAAATTTTTAATACAAAAAAGATTCCGGGTTTCTGTTCTTGAAACCCGGAATCCGCATTTACTAATATTCCTCTGGTAACAATCGCTAGGGGCAGGTCGCGGACCTGCCCCTACACCTCATTGGGGATTGCTTCGCTGGTTTTGCTGTAGCTCATTTATTCTGCAAGGACGACACTCGCAACGACATTAAACATTGTGCCAACCTTATACAAATCGAAATCCAAAAGCCAAACATTAAAATTTGATTAAATATTGCCAAAAGCGCAACTTTCAACATTAAAAACTTGCGCTTATATACTGAAGGTGTCAAACTAGGCAAATTAAA
>CAYWCH010000186.1:0-3887 GCA_964456715.1 uncultured Anaerolinea sp.
CACCGAGTGATCCGGGAACCACTGGTGAAAAATCTGATGTTCGGCGAATTGGGTCTTATCGCAGCCGCGCTGCTTGCCGAAGGTCAGCCCGATCATCTCATCGGAGAACGGTTCGATCAGCGCTGCCAGCCAATCGGGATAAACCGGATAAACGTGCGCGCTGGCCATCACCACAATATCTGCCTTCGCCTGGGCGATGCCCATGTTGAGCGAACGGCCAAAGGTGAACTCATCTGGACGAATCGCGACAACTTCCACCGGGAATTGCCTCGCCTTGCTCACTGTACTGTCGGTGGAACCCGAATCCACCAGGATGATCTGCACATCCTTGACCGATTGTGCAGAAATCCCGGCCAGCAGCTTCTCAATATGCTGCTCTTCGTTGTAGGCACGAATGACGATGGAACAGACAGGTTTTTTGCTCATAAGGGCATTTCAAACGGTCTTTGGTTGAGGATTCCGTTCAGGATGACCCGGATGGTGGCAGAGTGTTCCGGGGTAAGCTCGGTTTGCGGGAAATTCTTGAGGGTCACATACCCTTTCCACACGCCGTCTTCCTTGATAAAGGCGTCGAAAGGAAGTGAGGAACGGTATAGCTGGTAATAGAGGAAACGTCTGGCATTGACCATAAACTCTGCCGGCGCTTCGATCGTTTCACTCTTCAGAAATTCATTCAGCAATTTGAGATAAGCCGTTTTTGATTCGGGCAGGTAAGCCGTTTTCAATTGGGTAAAGCGTGCCTTGCCGGCGGCCAATACGATCTTGCCCATTAAAGAGGCTTCAAGCCCAATGGTGGAATTGTAGACCATCACAAAATGCGAACGTTGGATCAACTCGTAGGAGCTGATGAATTCACGCGAATCGACGAAGACAACATTGTAGTATTGTTTCAGATTTCGTTCGGTTGCCCAGCCGCGCACGCTCTCACGGGCTTCCTTGCCTTCGCGGTGTTCATCCGGGTGGGCGCGGATAACAAACAGCGTCTCTGGATGAGCCTTGATCACCTCCAGCACGGAGTCAAGCCAAATGAACATCTCTTCGAAAATGGTGTTGGCATGAACCTGGCTGGTGTCAAAGATGACGTTGGTAAAGACCGGAACGATCTGCTTGAACCCGGCAGATTTTTCAAGAAACTCCGCGCTCAGACCCTTGATCTCAGGCCAAAAACGAATGCCCGCCATGGTGAAATTCCCCTGGAGACGCTGGCTGAGATAGCCATCGAGCTTTACATTCATCTCATCGGTCAGTTGAAAGTCCTCGCCAATGTGGATGGGATAGGCCGTTGCCTCCCCATCGGTAAAGAAGGCCGTGAACGGGCGCATCCCCACCTCGTGAGTGATCACCCGGATTCCATGTTTTTGACCGATGTATCGCGCGGCGGCCTCGGGGAAGAACATGCCGTTGAACACCACGATCGCTTGCGGTGTCACCTCGCTGACCAGCGCGTCGAATTGCTGCACCACGTTCCACCCTGAAAGAATGAAATGACGCATGAATTGACGCGTTTGCGTGTCGTCCGCCAGATGGTGGCGGCGCAACACCCAACGCAGTGAATTCACCGCCCAGAAGCCGAGCGTCGCGCCTTGATACTTGAATTCGATCAATTCGGGTACTGATTTCTCCGCGATCTGCTGCTCAAGTTTGGCATCAGGGTGGTATTCGAACCAGCGCGTGGGCATGTTTTTGTAAACAGCAGCACTTTGAGCCGTGCAGCGTTCGCACGGCGGCGCTTTACTCACGTCGTCGCGGTTGCTGCCAAGCACACAGCGGCTCAATCCGGCTTTGCAGGCAAACTGGATGACAGGAACACCCTGCATTCGCAGCGCCTGCGCCGTCAGGTAGGAATACGCCGCATTCTGGCTCATCGCCTGCAGGCGGGTGGATGCGTTGAAGAGGATTACAGGCGCCCGGTCGGAACGTTCAGGAGCGTAGCTCGCAGATTCCCGGCTCAAACGCTGCCAGCGCCGGTTGCTTTTGGCATGCATCCAGCGCTGGAAAATTGCCTGTTTCGCTCTTGTTACCAGATTTGCCATTAACTCTGCACTCTGCGCAATTTCTTCAGCGACGATTGCTCGCTGTCATAGATCTTTTTCACGCCGTTCCCGACCGATTGCTCGGTGACGCGGATATATTTCACCAATTTTTCGAATCCACCCGGCTCCACCGAGGCCGATTGATCGGAGCCCCACATGGCGCGGTCGAGGGTGATGTGGCGCTCGACCATGCAGGCGCCCAGACCAACTGCCACGGCTGAGGTTACCAACCCCACCTCATGCCCGGAATATCCGATCGGGCAACCGAAGGTGTTGCGCAGCGTCTCGATCATCTTCAGGTTTAATTCATGCGGGTCGCACGGATAGGTGCTGGTGGCATGGCACACAACCAGGTTGTCTTCGCCAAGCACATTCACTGCTGTCTTGATCTGCTCCATCGTTGACATACCAGTGGACAGGATCAACGGCCTGCCGGTCTTGCGCAAGTGTTTAAGCAGGTTGGAGTCGGTCAATGATGCGGACGGGATCTTGTAGCATACCGGGTTGTACTTCTCCATAAAATCAACGGAGGGTTCATCCCACACGGAGGCAAACCAGGTGATCCCCAACTCTTTGCAATAGCGTTCGATCTCGGCGTATTCGGCTTCACCGAACTCGGTTTTGTAACGATACTCGAGATAGGTGATGTATCCCCACGGGGTTTCGCGCATCTGACCGCGCTGCTCGGGGGGAACGCACAATTCGGGAGTTCGCTTCTGAAACTTGATGGCATCCACACCGGCATGCTTGGCAGCTCGGATCAATTGTTTGGCCAATTCGATGTCGCCGTTGTGATTGATACCGGCCTCGGCAATAATGTATGCCGGGTGACCATCACCGACCATTTGATTACCAATACGGATTTCTCTTGTCATTGCGTTTCTCCTGATCGCTGATGGTTGCTACGCGGCCAAAAAGCTGCCAATCAGATTCATATCACATTGTTCCGTGCACTTGATACCCGGCTTCAGATCGAAATGATTATTGCGGAATTGTTTATATTTCTCGCCGTTCCAAATGTCGTGCAAGGATTCGGTTGCTGCATTTCCCAGAATGATCTCGTTGTTGAAATCTTCCACGCATTCGACCGATTCGCCATTGGACTTAATGGTCATGGATGACCACGGGAATTGGCAGAATTCCAGCCAGTGGATGGATTGGGTCGTTTGCTTGTTGTCTTCGTACCACATCTGGTCCTGGCTCTTCAGGTAAACGTAAACGTCCATACCCTTGAAGGCTTCCTGAAGCCTGGCGAACTCGTCCTGCTGCCAGGGTTTGTTCAGGTTGATCATGGTGATGACAATGGTGGTCTTGTAATTGCGTTGTGCCTTCAGGTCGAGCAATTTGAGGATGTTCTTGTACGACTCGGTGAAGTTGGAGGCCTGCCCGCGGACTTCCTTGTGGCGCAGATCATCCACGCTCTCGATGGAGTACTTCACGTATCCCAGACCGTTTTCGAAGGTTTCGATGGTGCGGTCCATGTTGATATTGGCCGGGTTGCACGAGAAGTAGCTTTCAAGACCTTTTTCGGTCATCCATTTTACATATTGCGGCATGTTCTTGTCGAGCAGCGGGTCGCCGTATCCATGCAGTACGATCACGCGCGGGATCACATAAAGGAAATAATGATTCTCGCTCATCCCGTCTTTTTTGATGCCGTAATTCTTTTCGGCGAACGCCTCCCAACGGGAAAGCTGCTCAGGGGTGAACGGGCTGAGTTGATCGATGACGCGCTTGAACATGTCGGGTTTCATGGTCTCGATCGGCCGGGTCATGATGGTGGTACGCGGGCACATTTCGCAGCGCATGTTGCAGGCATTGGTGGTTTCGATGTTATACACAACAGGTGTATGG
>CAYWCH010000186.1:3921-5406 GCA_964456715.1 uncultured Anaerolinea sp.
TTCCAGCTTCTCCACCAGCAAATCCCGGTCCATCTTTTCGCCGTTCATCAAGCGCTTCTTGAGATCATAAACCTTCATGTAAAATTCGATATCGAACATGCGTTGCTCCTTTAATCCTTACCTTCGAGTTATGGCTGCTGCAGCCTGGCCAGGAGCAGATTACATAGCTCCCGAACGGCTCCACGCCCGCCATCCATTTTCAAAACAAGATCGGCTTTGGCAATGATCTCCGGCTGAGCGTCAGCCGGGCAGACTGCGAACCCGGCTACCGGAAAACAGGGCAGATCGTTGGTGTCATTGCCGACAAATATCACCTGGGCCGGATCCAACTTTCTCTCGCCGATCACATTCCTGAGCGCAGCTTCCTTGTCGTCCACCGCTTGCAGGAATGGGACTTTCATTTTATCGCATCTTGCCTTCACTACGGGATTGGTTTCTGTGGAAATTACCAGGCACTCAATCCCGAGTTTCTTTCGCAATATATTCAACCCCAAGCTGTCGCTGCGGTTGGCCGCGACCATTTCTTCGCCTTTTTCACTGACCCAAACGCGGTTGTCGGTAAGCACTCCGTCAAAATCCATCGCCAGCAGGGCTACCTTTTTGGGGAAAGGCCGCTTGCCAGGTCCGGGGGTAACCATCTCCAGGCTGCCTTCCTTGACCAGATCCTCATATTTCAACCATTCGGCCGGTGAATCGATATCGACGGAATAGCGCGCGTCAATGTGCAGCGCCATGATCACGCCCCCGCTCATCGAGTTCTTCTCCAGGATCTCCCGCGGCCGGATGGCGTCGATGTGTCCGGTCTGCCAGTAAGTGGGTGGGAGTTGTTGGCGGGGTGTATTGTAGGCTTCCTTGATCCCATTGACGGTCAATAACGGCTGCATCACACCCTTGTCGTTCACCTGCCACATTTTGTACGGGTTCTGCCCGGATTCAACGACTCCGCGCACAGAATCGGCTTCGGGATGGTCGATGAGGATTTGGATGGCACCATCCACGCAATCGCGCGGACGGATCGGGGATGTCGGCCGTAACTGGATGACGACGTCAGGAACATAACCTTCATGCTCCTTCAGCCATTCCAGCGCGTGCTTGAACACCGGCAGGTCGGTGGTGTTGTCCTGCGAGAATTCCGTGGGGCGCAGAAAGGGCGTCTCGGCGCCATATTCGCGCGCCACGGCTGCGATCTCCGCGTCGTCGGTCGAAACGATCGTGCGGGTGACGTACTTCGACTGCAGACCGGCTGCGATCGAGTACGCGATCAATGGATATCCGGCAAAATCGCGGATATTCTTGCGCGGAATACCCTTGGAACCCCCGCGCGCCGGGATGATCGCCAGTACTTCAGGTTTGGTTACCATGCTGTCCAACCTCCATCCACCACGACGTTGCCGCCGGTCATGTAGGACGATGCGTCAGAAGCGAGGAAAAGCAGCGCTCCATTCATCTCATCCTTGCGAGCCATGCGTCCCAGAACGGTACGTG
>CAYWCH010000187.1:0-2244 GCA_964456715.1 uncultured Anaerolinea sp.
GGAACCGCAACCGAAGAACCCATGAGTGACGCACAAATGGCCACCCGTGTGGCCGAGTTGCTCGCCACCATGACCACCCCGACCACGGAGATCGTCTTTCCTCCAACTCCGACCATGACGGCGACAGTAATTGTCCTTCCAACGGAAGAGACGATCGAACCTACAGCCACTGCCACGGTGGAACTCACCGAGGAAGTGACCGATACCCCAGAGGCGGACATTACCGAAGAAGTCACCGAAACTGAAGCTGCCGGCGGTGAGACTGAAGCAACCGCGACTCTCACGCCTACCGTTTCATCGAACGACCCCGCAGCCCGCTTGGGCTCACCCACCGGTGTGGATGAAATGAGTAAATCCGATCATTGGGGTTGGCCGACAGATCAAGACCAGTATCTGAAGGTGGTCTTCAATAACGGAAAAATGCAAATGACCGGCCTGACTAAATTTGCCGGCTGGCGTTTACCGATGATCGCCCAGCAAACCGACACATATATTGAATTAACCGCCGATTCAGGAAGCTGCTCCGGCAAGGATTCTTACGGCATCATCTTCCGGGTCCCCGTGTTGAAGGACCCATCACAGGGCTACCTGTTCGAAGTGACGTGCGATGGCTACTACCGTCTGTGGAAATGGGATGGCAAGGTCAGCCCGAACGGATTGGCTACCGTTCTGGTCCCGTGGGGACAATCCTCCTTGATCAATACCGGCGCCAACCAGACCAACCGCCTCGGCGTGATGGTCAAGGATGACACCTTCACCCTCTACATGAACGGTGAACAGCTCGCTTCAGCCAGCGATAGCGCATTCGACGCCGGTTTCTTTGGAGTCTTTGTCAGAGCAGGGGAGACCGCCGAATACACGGTCAAATTTGACCAGATGCGCTACTGGGAAAACCCGAAATAGCCATTAAACCCGCATCCTAATGACGCCAATGAGATTAAACAGGAATTGGCGTCATTTTTGTTTAAGTAGCAATTCATTAGTAAAATAAGAATCTCATCCGCGTCATTTGCAGAAAAGTAATCGGGATGAGCAGTGTATTCCAGTATCGGGGAGCAGGTGATCATGAAATCATATCGCAAGGAACTCTGGTTTGAACTTCCCACCCGGGTGGGTTTTGTCAACATCACCGATCAGGTCAGCAAAGCGGTACGCGAGAGTGGAGTGATGGAAGGCCTGGTGCTGGTTAATGCCATGCATATCACTGCCTCGGTTTTCATCAATGATGACGAATCCGGCTTGCACAGGGATTACGCGCACTGGCTGGAGATCCTCGCGCCGCACGAGCCGCTGCAGAATTATCAGCATAACCTGACCGGAGAGGACAACGGCGACGCTCATCTCAAGCGCCAGATCATGGGGCGTGAAGTGGTGGTGGCCATTAGCGGCGGCCAGCTTGATTTTGGCCCCTGGGAGCAGATCTTCTACGGTGAGTTCGATGGCCGGCGCCGCAAACGGGTTCTAGTTAAAATCATTGGGGAATAGTACTCTACCGGATCAATGCACAATAAAAACCCCGGAAGGATTCCTTCCGGGGTTTAGTGTAATTGTGTGCTAGTCTTCCGGCTGCTCGAGTTTGACGTATCCAACAATATCAAACTTGTACTTTGGCTCGGAGTAATCGCCGGTATCTCCGTAATCGTATGTCGTAAATTCACCTTCACCGTCGACAACCTGGACCAACTGATATGAAGTATCCTCGCTGTAAGATCCGCCACCGGAGGTGATCGTCAGCTTCAGTACAACCAGATACATGTTGTCATCATCGTCTGTATAAATTCTGCCTTCACCTGTGTAAGCAGTTTCTTCCAGATACTCATACTCGATCTTTTCCTGGTCAAAGTCTTCAACACTGAATGAGACGGATGATTTCGCTGACTTGTTGCTGAATGCGCCGATGCTGGAGATGATTCCCAGGATCAGTGCGAGCCCCGCTACTATCAGGGCAATGATCGCCAGAATTGAATTGTTGTCCCGGTTTTTTGGGGGAGGTGGGTAGGGTTGGAAAGTGGGTTGATATTGCTGGTAGTCGGGTGGTGTCTGCATCATTCTCTCCTAATGGGTAGTGTGAGTTCGTGCTGTAGTATAGATACGAATCAGCAGGATGTCAATTATCACTGGTTGCGTGGAGTAAAGAACGCAGACACGTAATTATTATTATTGGATACCTTTCACCGCTTTGATCCATTCGATCTCAGCCAGGGCAGCTTCGCGGTACTCATCCGCTTCTTCACCTGGCCAATT
>CAYWCH010000187.1:2254-4183 GCA_964456715.1 uncultured Anaerolinea sp.
AATTGTATATTTCCTGAAAGCATTCCAAGGCGTAATCGTAAACGGCGCCAGCTTCACAAGTGACGGCATTGGTGAGCAGGACTTCAAAGGTATATTCGTAGCTGATCTGACGTTTGTAATAACCGCAGGCGAGGCGATAATGGCTCTGGTTGGTTTCGATATCTCCCAGAACCTCGTAGATGCGCGCGTAATTGGCTGAGGTTTGCTCCTCACCGGTAAGCGGAATGAGAATGGCACGGGCGGCTTCGATGTTTTTGGGAGGGAGAGGAGTCAGGGTGGGAGTAGGTGGGATGGGAGTGTCGGTCGGGGTGAAAGTGATGGATGGCGTATTGGTAGGCAAGGGGGTTGCGTTTCGTATTACAGTCATTTGATGCTGCTTAAGGATCAAAACTCCGAGTAAAAGAGAAATCACAGTGCCGATCAGCAGGCCAACGATCAAAGATTGGGGGTGGGTGGAAGATTTCATGGTTTCACTTTCGATTCTTGTCAATCGATCAAGCTTCCGGAGGTTGGGGTGTCAGGGTTGGTGTTGGAGTCAACGTTAGCGGGGGCGGGGGTATGGATGGAGTTGGAGAATTGGTCCCATTTGCAAATGGTGTGGTGGTGACCACAATCTCATAAGAATCATCCGAGAAGGGTTCCAGCCCGCGGGAGTTCATTTGCACTTTGATGAGGTTGTGTAAATACGGGCCGGTTGTGGGGTACATCGTCGCGGCTGCAAATTCGAGATAAGCATCACCCGATACGGTATCTCCGTAATAGTACGAAAGCATGGCTGCCAAATAGGAATAGATCTCACCCCGGTACCAGGTATTACTTTCCCCGGTCATCAGATCGTTCAGGGCGTTGTCGTATTGTCCCCAATCGTAGTAGATCAATCCCCGCAGGAAATAGCGGTCACCGCTGAAGTTGGGATACTTTTCGATGTGTTCATTGATGAGGGTAAAGGCGTCTTGTTTGCGCCCCATGCTGTAAAGAACAACCGTCCGGTTAAAAATGTTGCAGAGATCGCAACCGGTTGTTTTATCGAGTTGAGCCAGGGCTTTTTGATATTCGCCCAGGCAAAGATACGATTGGGAAAGGTTGGAATACAGCTTTTGAAGCAATTCTTCGCTCATGGTGCCTGAGGCGATCAGCGCTTCCTCTTGTTCCGCCCCGATGTCACATTGATCGATCTCTGTGTACAGATTGGCGATGTAAATCGGAAGTTCCTCGTTATGCTCCGGCATGGAATAAGCCATCTGCAGATTCTCAAGGGATGATTCATATAATCTCTGCCGGTTGACAGTAAGCTCCAGGATTGAGGCATACCTGAGCAAACCATAGCCGCGGTATTCGTATTCCTTTGAAGTGGCCGGGCCAATTTCAATGGCAGTGTCAAAGTCGCTGATCGCCCGCTGCAAATAATCTGCGTATTCCGATTGAATGCGAAGAGAACCAATGTTCCGGTAATATGCCAGCCCACGATAGTAGTACGCCTCTGAATATTCGGGCACCTGGTTGATGATCCAATCCAGGTCGATGATGGCATCGGTGTACTCCATCTGGGTGATCTTGACTTTGGCGGTTTGCATCTTCGCAGAGACGGCTTGTATCTGTTGATCCAACCCGGGTGTGGGGGTGAGCGTTGGGGTCAGATACGACGTCGCGGTGAAAGCTACCGCTTCTGCCTTATTGGTCTCTTTAAGCGATTGAATGGCAGACTGCTGCGTGATCGTGGGCATGGGCACGGGGAATACTTTGTCCAAACGCCCGGTGAAAGCCAGGAAGGCGAATGGCAGACCGATGAGGACCATGGTCACCAACAACCCCGATTTCTCAGCCATGTATGACGGGGAGATCTGGGTCAGCGGCATCAGCCAGGAGGCCTTCATCTCCCTGGATGAGAAGGGCATTGAAGCGGCCGCCTATACGGAAGTCCACATGGCG
>CAYWCH010000187.1:4193-5404 GCA_964456715.1 uncultured Anaerolinea sp.
TGGGCTCGGGTTCCGGCGGTCTCAGGTTCTGGATCGGTGAAACAGCGTCTGCTTGCGGCGCGGAGTACAAGGGAATCGAAGCCGACTGGGTTGTACTTGGGGGAGCCACCGGCTGAACCGGCTGGGATGGAGCAGCGACCGGTTGTGCTGGGATCGGTTCAGAAAATGGCGATCGGGCGGGTTGATTCGAGGGCTTCGCTTGCACCGCACCTGCCTGCTCTGTTGGTTGAGCCATCACGGCGGGTGCCACGGATGGGGTTGTCGGTTGAGAGGGTTTCTTTTCGAATGCTTCAGGGGCAAGTTCTTTTACCTTGCTTATACAGAAGGCTTTTTTCTCGGCGTCATCCACAGATTGTGCCAGCCAGTACCAGGCTTTGCCCGATTTTGGATTGGCTTGGACGGCACGGGCGAAACACCGGGCTGCTTCCAGCTTTTTACCGCTTCGTAATAACTGAATTCCTTGTAAAATATCGTTCTCGAACTGACTATCGCTCATTCTGATTCTCCCGGTTGAACGACTTGAACGATAAGAAAATGATTATTGGATTACAAATAATTTGAATATGCAAGTATTATATAGTATATGTGATTGGAACAAGAACCAAAAATGGGTGGATGATTATTTTGGAGAAAAAATGAAGAAACCATTCATGATCTTAATATTGGTATTCATTTTTGTGCTGGTTCATTTTTTTCTTGCTTTTGCTGTTCTTTTCATTCCATATGGCAACGATTCGGACGAGGCTGCCCGCGTGGCCAAGATCAGCGTTCCATCCGATGTATCGGAGGCGCAGATCGCTGAAGTCCTGGTCCGCAAAATGATGAATCCATACCGTTTTCGAAATTTCGACTGGATCAGGTGGGTCTGGAGCTACGAAATCGTAGAAATTAAAATTGATGATGAATATAAAGAGTGCCTGAATGTTGAAATTCACGTCAAACCGGTTTTCCCTGGTACCTGGAGGGATTTCTGGACCTTCACGGTCAAACCGGTGGGCGACGGCTGGGTACGCGTCGATTACTATATGATGATCGAAGAGATCGGCGATTATTATGTGCTGCGCGGTCCATTCTCGGGGGGATGAGATTCTTTTCATTGGAATTTATTCAACTCTCTGCTAGAATTATCCCCATGCGATCCAATCAAGTCTACTTTGGCGATAACCTCGCCATCCTCCAATCCCTTCCCGCGGACTCGGTCGACCTTGTCT
>CAYWCH010000188.1:0-878 GCA_964456715.1 uncultured Anaerolinea sp.
AATGAAGCAGATTATGGTTCGACAGTAGGCGCTTCCGTTGGGGCTTCGGTGGGCTCCGCGGTGACCTCAACAGGGACGCTGACCACAATCGCCACTGCGGTGGGTGTTTCTGCGGTATCGTGCAGAGCCGTGACGATCGTTACCTGGCTGTCAACGCCAAGGGTGAGCGTGGGATCCTGCAGGATGATCTGCGTATCGACAGTGAGAACGAAGGTTTGCGTCTGGCCGGTCTCGTCGGCAATGGTGATGCTGACACCGGGTTGATAATCGGTGACCATACCCACACGGTTGTATTTGGCCGGTGCACCCGGAATGACATTGATCGAGCGTACATAGATGACACTGGTTTCCATGTCCATGTAGGCATGGACGGTGACGCGTATGTTGATTTGCAGGTCGGCGATGCTGCTGTTCTTGCTGTTGGTTGGCACTTTAACGGTGGATTGGGGAGTGAAGACCAGGGTCACGGTGGAGCCATCATTTTGCAGCAGCATCATCGACTCAGCTGAAACGTTCATGACGATGCCTTTGAAATTGAGCACCTTGTAGATCGGGCTTTTGGTGGGTTTGTTGCCGTTTTCTCCACCATTGCCCGGTTTCGAATCACTGTTCCCTTTGCCTGGTTTGGCAGTAGCAGCAGCGTCGGGGGTTTTCTTGGCGCCAGCGGCTGCCGGAGCAGGGGCAGCCAGGACGGTAGTGACTGTCATGAGAGTGATCAGCATTGCGATCAGGACGACGAAGATCAATTTTTTGTTCATCAATTACCTCTATTCAATAAGTACGCATTAAAGTTGGGGTTTTGTCTTTACAACCTAATACATAAGACGTTACAACAGGCTAAAAGTTGTTAATTCCATATTAAACCACTTTACAGATCC
>CAYWCH010000188.1:888-3272 GCA_964456715.1 uncultured Anaerolinea sp.
CCTGACGCCCATTTTTACGCCGCGAGGGACAGTTATTGACCTGAACCGCAATCCATGCCGGTCAATGAAAAATAATCGCCCGTGATCTGCCGCAGCGGAATGGGCGAGCACGATCAGGAGGATGATGCCGGCCAGGGCGATCAATGTAGCGGGCAGCAGGTGTTTTTATGGCAATTCACCCAGGCCAGGAACGATTCCAGTTTCTCTTTCATGCAACAATTGTAGCATGGTTGACCGGTGCGATTATGGAGATGTGTGGAGGTTTACATTGAGTTGATGCAATACGCAAATTGAATGCCTGGCACTTTTATGATAGGTGCCAGGCATGAGTTTTCAGCTAACTTTTTAAGGCAGCGCTAGTTACAGTTCGAAGATCTCATCGGGGGCGAAAGCCACCCCGATCATACTCTTGCCAACGTGGGCGCCCAACACGAGAGACAGGCGTTCCACCGGCAGGAACGTGCATTTGAAGCGTTTCTTGATCTCATCGACGAGTTTTTGCGCGCCTTCGGGGTTTTCCGCATGCACCACCTGGACGCGAAGTTTCTTCTCGGGGTTGATGTGTTTGCCAATATACTCGCCGATATTCTCGATGGCACGCTCGAATGAGCGCGCCTGGCCGTACTGTACGTAGGTGCCGCCGGCTTTTTCCACCCCGATGAGCGGTTTGATGTTGAGCAGCGAGGCGATCAGCCCCTTCATGTGGCTGATGCGTCCGCCGTGGATGAGGTACTTCAATTCCTTCAGGGTATAGACCACATCGGTGGCCGAGGCGATCTTTTCCACATAGGCCAACACCCTTTGCAGTGGCCAACCCGCGTTGACTGCCTTGGCAGCGGCTTCCACCTGCCAGCCGGCCGGGGCGCCGAGGGTTTTGGTGTCCACCACGGTGACACGGGCATCCGGCACCAGGGCGGCGGCGGCGCGGGCAGCGCTGGTAGTGCCGCTCAGCCCTGACGAAATGTGGATGGAGAGAATATCCGGGTCGGTCTTCGCGATACGTCGATAGATCTCGGCAAATACGCCGGCTGATGGCTGCGAGGTTGTGGGCAGGGATTCAGTGGATTCGAGCAGGGTGTAAAAGTCGTTGTCACGGATATCCACACCCTCTTGGTAGGTCTTGCCATCCAGGCTGACTGTCAAAGGAATCACCTGAATGCCCAGGTCCGCGCATTGTTGATCTGAAAGATAAACATTCGTGCCGCTATCGGTAACAATTTTCATTAAATTCAACCTCCAAAGTGTATCAACACACTGTTACATTATCATTATTTTTTGTGGATTTGTCAGTATGTCGAAGGATAGATTAAATTTGTTACACGGATAGTATTTTCTGGGCATTTCTTGTTATTTCAACCAGGAATCCTCACCGCGAATGATTTTTTGAGAAATCATTCGGTTTTTTACAATAATTAGCGACATTCACGGTTATGAATTTTTAAAAGTTAACAATTCGATTTTGAGCTCTTCCAACAACGACGGCAGAGTGGGATCGGTCAGCACCTGCAGTTCCATGCCGCGCATGTCGCTGTAATCGGAGATCTGCCGCAGCTCATCGGTCACCATGGCGGGGTGGCACATGATTTCGCAGACTTGTCCCTCCGGGCTGGCTGCCACTTCTTGCAGGATCTCACGCAGGTGGGCAGGGGAGGCGCCTTCATCGTAGAAACTGGCGAAGAACCGCTGCGGGCGTTTGGGATTGAATTGTTGCAGCAGCGCCGATATCGCAGCCAGGTTCTGCGCTGACGGATCACCGGGCAGATAGTCCGCGGCGGGGTTGCTCACATCGGCGAAGGGATTGCGGATGGGGCAGCGCAGTTCTTCTGCCAGGTGCAGCATGCGTTCGAACAGGGCGGGGGAGAAGTATGAGCTGTGATGATGCGAATCGAGGTGATCGGGGTTCCGGCCCGTGGTTTTGACGAACAACTCCACCTGGGCGTGCCATTCCGCGTCCACCTGGTCGAGATCGATCCGGTCCAGGCTCGCGATCAGCGTGTCGCGGCGGTTGAAGCGCCCGACTGTGTCTACCAGGGTGGAGATATTCGCGGCCGGTAAAACCGGAATCCCGGTGGTCAGAACCAGGTGAACGCCCAATCCGAGCCGGGGGCAGAGCGCGGTGGCTTTGGAAAGCTCGTCCACGGCAGCGGGACGGTTCATCATCGCGGTGGTGGAAGTGACGATGCCCTGCAGGTGCGCCTGACAAATGCCTTTGGAAACATCGGGGGTATGGCCGTAATCATCAGCGTTGACGATCAGCGAATGTTTCATGTTGTTCTCCCTTTCGTTCTCCGTTTGATTATATATCCAACATAAGGGGGGGCGGGTCAACCCCATTTGCAGCGCTTGAGGTCAAGCGCAGTAGGGTGCGCATAAATGCGCACCAC
>CAYWCH010000188.1:3282-5390 GCA_964456715.1 uncultured Anaerolinea sp.
CCGGTTTCTTTTTTGACAATAAATTGGTGCGCCTGAAGGCGCACCCTACGGTTGATTTATGCATGAATAATTTGTTGCAACTGTTGAATTGGTGCGTTGGGAACGAAGGGATTAAGGTTCATTCGTTGACCAATAGCCCGTTCCCAACAGCACCCTACGTTTGATCATTTACCGGATGGCTTATTGAGGTATTCCGGCAGGGTTTCGATGAGGCGGCTGCGCACCGCGCTGATGGCGTCGCGGCCGGTCAAATCCATGCCCAGCAGCACGGCACCCAACACCGGCGGTTCCTGCAAACGGATAAAGTTGGCATTCGGCGCCACTTTCTGTACTTCCTCGCGCATCACTTCAGAGAGCAGGGGGGAGCCGTCGAACATGCTGCCGATCTGCACCAGGTCGAATTCGACGTCCTCGAAACGGAGCTGGCGGATGACGGCGTTGGCCATGATAGCAAGCTCGTGCCCGGCCCAACGGATGACGTCGAGCGCGACCGGGTCGCCAGTCTTGGCCACTTCGAACACCAGCGGCGCGTCGGAAGCGTCGAGCTCGATGTTGCGGCAGATCAACTCCTGCAGCAATTCGGCCAGGTCTTTGACGCCCTTGCGCTTGCAGAAGGCATCCGCTAAAGCGGTCTGCGGAGCAGCGCCCGTCCAGGCGCGGCCGAGGGCGATGCAGGTGCGGAACATCAATTCTCCGGCACCGGCGCCTTCACCGAACTCCGTGCCGCCGCCGGTGACGCGGCCAAAGCGGGTGCGGTGCTCGTCCCAGCCGCGGCAATTGCAGCCCGTGCCCGAGACCACCGCCACCCCCCACAGGCGCGGCGAGCCGGCCAGGATACCCAACTCCACGTCGTTCACCAACTCAACCTTGCCGCACAAGCCCAGTGTGTCGATCTCGGCCATGGTCGGTTCTTTTTCGTTCGGCCAGTCGTAGCCGGCCACCCCGAACCCCGATCCGCTGATCTGGTCGGGGCGGATGCCGGCACTCGTGAAGGCAGCCTTCGCTGCGGTGTTGAGGTTTGCACAGGTCACTTCGTAGCCCACGCCTTCGTGGTTGCCCGGACCGCCTTCACCAAAGCCGATCACGGTGCCGGCCTCGTCGGCGATCATCACGCGGGTGCGGGTCCCTCCCAGGTCGGCGCCAAGATAGTATCTCGTCATGTCTCCCTAAGCCTTGAAGAAATTGGGCAGATAACGGCGGTTGGTCTGCAGCAGGTCTTCCATCACGGCCTCGATCTGGTCCATATCCGGGCCGAGCGGGTGCGCCAGCAGCGCCTGGTAAAGCAGACCGCGGTCGCCGGTTACGGCAGCGCGGGCGGTGAGGATCTCGTACGATTTCACTTCAGCGATGAGGCCGTAGCAGGCATCGGGCAGGGGTTCGGCGGGGAGGGGATGAATGCCTTTGCCGTCGACCTTGCAGGGCATTTCGAGCACCCAGTCTTTGGGCCAGCCCTTGACCGCGCCGTTATGCACGGCGTTGACCACGTGAGTCTCGCCCAGGTCGTTGTAATGGGCGTTCATCAACTGGGTGGCCGCGGTGGAATAGTAAGCGCCGCCGCGTTTCATCAGGTCGGCCGGGGGTTCATTGAGCGCCGGGTCGGAATACTCGCGCAGCAGGTCTTTTTCGATCTCCATCACCTCTTCAGCGCGCGAAGGCGGCCATTGCTTCTGCATTTCCAGTTTGTGATGCGTACTGTAGAAGTATTGCAGGTAATAGTTCGGGATCATCTTCAGGGTTTCCACCAACTCGGGCGGATATTCGGGTTCGTCCTGCTTGCGCAGGTCGTCCACGTAGGCGGCCAGGATCTGCTGCCACATTTCCTCGCCGTCCACCTTGAAACCGCGGTGCCAGGTGAGGTGGTTGAGGCCGAGGGTGTTCAACTCGCAGCGGGCGGGGTCGATCTTCTTCCCCAACGCCTTTTCGAGCCCTTCCATCATCTCCATCTTGGTGTGGATGGCCACGTTGCATACACCCGCGGTGGGGACATCCGGCGCGAACATCGAGAGCGCCTGGGTGTTAAGCCCGGAGGGGTTGGTGAAGTTGACCAGCAGCGCGCCGGGAGCCAGTTCGCGCATGTCATCAGCGATCTTGAGGATGACCGGGATGGT
>CAYWCH010000189.1:0-5096 GCA_964456715.1 uncultured Anaerolinea sp.
GGAGAAGGTGGGATCAAAGAGGAAACTCATTTCGAAATTTATTCTGCCTCAGTTTTCCAAGTTGATGGATGGACTTGCTACTCTGACCAACCCGAAGCAGTTCTTTATCAGTTTTTTTTGGATCGCAGTGACCTGGATCTTCTGGGTGTTGATCTATGATGTTATGGTCTGGCAGGTGATCCCCGATGCACCCATTTGGAGTGGAGCCTTCGTTGGTTCGATTCTGGCGTTAGGGGTGGCCATTCCGTCAGCTCCAGCAGCCCTGGGTGTGTATGAAGCAACCATGGTTGCAGCAGTGGTCGTTTTGGGTGGGGATAAATCCCTTGCTTTGGCCGTCGCGTTGATCATGCACGTCCTCCAGTTCATATCCAGCGGTATTTTTGGATTTTGGGGTCTGGTCCGTGAAGGGCACAGCCTCTCTTCGATTTACAAGCGTTTGCAGAAATCAGACGAAGACGAACCGGAGAGTATTCCGGTAATCGATCAAATGGAGTTGAAATGACCAAGACAACATTAATTACCGGTGGAGCCGGTTTTATTGGCTCCAATTATGCATACCGTTGTATCGCACGCGGGGAGAACGTGATCATTTTTGATAACCTGTCTCGCCAGGGGGCCAAGCTTAACCTTGATTGGCTTGAAGAAAAGCACGGTAAGGATTCTTTTCAATTGATCGTGGGTGATGTCCGTCATGCAGAAGAGATCGAGAAGGCAGCAAAAAACGTCGACCGGATCATTCATCTGGCAGCGCAGGTAGCGGTGACGACCTCGGTGACGGATCCGGTGACGGATTTTTCGATCAATGCCCAAGGGACGTTCAACACCCTGGAAGCGGCCAGAAAATCAGGAACGAATCCGGCATTTATCTACTCTTCGACGAATAAGGTCTACGGCGGCATGGAGGATGTGAAAGTCATCGAAGCTGCCACGCGGTATCAATATGCTGGACTGCCGGAAGGCGCTTCCGAGGAGCAACCGCTCGATTTTCACTCTCCATATGGTTGTTCCAAGGGTTGCGGCGATCAATACGTGCGCGATTATCACCGCATTTATGGATTACCGACAACAGTCTTTCGCCAGAGCTGTATTTACGGCTTGCGCCAGTTTGGCATCGAAGACCAGGGTTGGGTGGCCTGGTTTGTGATCGCAGCCATCACCGGCCGACCGATTACGATCTATGGCGACGGGAAACAGGTGCGTGATATTCTGTTCGTCGAAGATCTGCTGGATGCCTATGACGCGGCATTAGCCGCCCCCGAAAAGGCAGCAGGGCAGCTCTTTAATGTCGGAGGTGGAAAAGAGAACACCATTTCCATCTGGCTTGAATTCAAACCCATCCTTGAAAAATTACTTGGGAAGGAAATTCCCGTAGCCTGGAACGATTGGCGCCCCGGTGACCAACCGGTTTATATTTCTGATATTCGCAAGGCGCAGCGCGTGTTGGGATGGCAGCCCAAGGTGAGCGCTTTAGCCGGGATCGAAAAACTGTTTACCTGGGTGAAAGAGAACCGTTCTCTTTTCTAAATTATTATGAAGATCTTGATCGTTCTGACCTACTATCGTCCTCATATCAGTGGATTGACCATCTACGCGGAGCGCCTTGCCAAAGCCTTCGCAAAACGAGGTCACCAGGTGACCATCTTAACCTCACAATTCTCCAAGGCGCTGCCTTTGGAGGAGATCGATGAAGGGGTTAGGATCGTCCGTGTGCCGGTGTGGTTCAGGATCAGCAAGGGTGTCATCATGCCCAAGATCGGTTGGATGGCGACAAGACTGGTGATGGAAAATGACGTAATCCAATTGCACCTGCCTCAATTTGATGCTGCGGGTATTTCCTTCCGCGGGCGGATTTCCAAAAAGCCAACCATCACCACCTATCATTGCGATTTACGCATGCCAATTGGTATTCTCAGCAAAGCTGCCAATATCGCGATCAATTTTATGAATTATCTGACAGCGATATTTTCACACCGCATTGTCACCTATACCCTGGATTATGCTGATCATTCGCCCTATGTAATGAAGTTTAAGAAGAAGACGAAGATCGTTGCTCCTCCGGTTATCCTTCCCGAGGCCAGCCCGGCCGAGATCAAGCAATTTGCGAAAGACCATAACCCGAAGGGTGTGCATCCGGTCATTGGTATGGCGGCGAGATTTGCCACAGAAAAAGGGGTAGAGATCCTTCTGGAGGCACTGCCGCTCATCATGAAGAAATATCCTGCTGCTAAAGTTCAATTCATCGGTCCCTATCAGAAGATCGTCGGTGAAGAAGCTTATCTGCAGCGCTTGCTGCCAACCATTCATGAATACGAAGAAACCGGCCACTGGGAGTTTGTCGGTGAACTGCAGCCGGTACAGATCGCGGCCTGTTATCCAAACCTGGATGTGCTCGTGCTGCCCAGTTTGAATTCAACGGAAGCCTTTGGTTTAGTCCAAATCGAAGCAATGATGGCCGGGGTTCCCTGTGTCGCGTCAAACTTGCCGGGAGTACGCCAACCCGTGAAAGTTCATGACATGGGACGCATCTTTGAAATTGGCGATTCGGTGGGTCTTGCCAATGCGGTGGATGGGGTGCTTCAGAGTCACTTGAAGAATTCAAAGGATGTTTTGACAGAGTATTCAAGATATGAACCCGATAGAGTTGCCGCGGAATACGAGAAGATTTTTGAAGAGATCAAACAGGAATTAAAATAACTTCATCGTTCTTCTTTCAAACCAGAGAAGAAGGAATTGAACATGGATCAAAGACTAAATAATTCCAGCATCGCGACAAGGAAGAAATTTAAACTACCTTTTGCCCCATGGGTATGGGACGTATTATTGATCGGCGTCCTGTTCATTGGCGCGTATTTCCGATTTATCGGCGAGAACTGGGATGATGTATATCATCTGCACCCGGACGAACGGTTCTTAACAATGGTTGAAACATCGCTTCAACCGGTGCACAACGTCGGCGATTATTTCGACACAACCGTATCCACTCTAAACCCCAATAATGTTGGTTACAGTTTCTATGTTTATGGAACATTTCCGCTCTTCCTGGTGCGTTATATAGGTGAAGCAGTCGGTCAGACAGGCTATGGTCAGATTCATATTGTCGGCCGGGTCGTCTCCGGGGTTTTCGATATGCTTACGATTCTTTTTATCTATTTGATCGTGAAGCGGTTATATAAAAATCACCGGCTTGGGTTGCTGGCAGCACTTTTCTATTCGCTCGCGGTACTGCCGATTCAACTTTCGCATTTCTTTACGGTTGATACCACAGCTTCGTTCTTTTCGGTGTTAACGGTATATTTCGCGGTCTGTCTATCCACACCGGACCAGTCTCGTCTTGAAGTGGAACGAAAAGTCAAAGAAAAATGGTACTGGCTGAAGGAAGGCTGGAACACGATCGGACTGTATGTGGCTTTTGCGATTGCTTATGGCATCGCCATGGCTTGCAAGGTAAGCATCGCACCCCTGGCACTTCTCCTTCCGCTTGCAGCATTCATTTACTATAAGAAACTTGACGAAGATAACCGGGAGAATGAATGGCCAATTCTGCTGCGGAACCTTGTTTTAGCCGGATTGATCGCGTTCGTTACTTTTCGAATTTTCCAACCCTATGCTTTCACGGGGCCGAGCTTCTTCAATTTCAAGATCAATCCGCAATGGATCGCGGGCTTGAAGGAATTATCCGCTCAAAGTTCGGGTGAGGTGGATGTGCCGTACGCACTGCAATGGGTACGCCGGCCGATCACTTTTGCATTCAATAATATGGTCAAGTGGGGGCTTGGATTACCGTTGGGAATCCTTGCATGGGCAGGATTCCTATGGATGGCATGGCGGGTTATTAAAGGCGATTGGCAAAAACACATCCTGATCTGGTCGTGGATTGCGATGGTTTTTATCTCGCAATCTCTCACCTGGAACAGCATGATGCGTTACCAGATCCAGATCTATCCCATGCTGGCGATTGTGGCATCATGGACAATCTTCAAATTATGGGAAGATGGCAAGAACATAGCATCCAAGATTAAATTGATTCAGTTCAACTGGAAGCGCGTTGTGGCTGTGGTCGCGGCCGTGATTGTTGTTGCCGGCACAGGGGCATGGGCATTTGCTTTTTCCAGAATTTACACGCGACCGGTCACCCGGGTGGCCGCCAGTGAATGGATTTATCAAAACATCCCGGCTGCAATCGATTTGAGCATCAGCTCGGCCACTGAGACAGTGAACGAGCCGGTTGCATATCGGAATGGCGCTGAGATCTCTCTCGCCGAACCCTATACCTACGTTTTTACACCTATATCAAATGAAACATTGACCCAGATCAGGGTGGAGCATGTACTGCAGGAAAACTCTCAAGGGAACATCATTTCCCTGATTGCTGTCATCAGCGAAGTGGATGATCCTGAGGAAAAGTTCGTTGCCAGCGGGTTTGTTCAGGATGAATTCACCGGATCAGACGATTCACGAGGCGGAACCGCGATCATCCCCATGTTATCGCCCGCGAATCTGGAGGTTGGCAAGAAATACAAGTTAATGCTCGAAATTGCCGAACCGGATGGATTGATCAAGATCCAGGGAGACATCGACCTGGAGTACTCATCTGTCGAGAGAATCACCAAACAATACCTTGCCGCGCCAGCCTATCGTCTGACGCCAGATAACGATTTCAGAAATACATTCCAACCCGTCATCAGCGGGACGCTAAACAGCATCACCATCAACCGGGCAGTTGACCTGCTGCAAAACCCGGATGTGAAGACGTTAACGGTGGATGTGGTCGATACTAACGATCCGAATACTGTGTTGGCCAGCGGAAAGATCAACGATACTTTCATTCCATCTGGAGATCCAAGGGGAAACCAACAGGTAATCTATCTCGATCATGAGATTACTCTGGATGCTACGCACAATTACCTGTTGATTTTCAAAGTTCAAGCGCTTGCCGATGGCAGCGAGACTGCGCTGGCGTTTTACAACGATGTGATTGCCACCGAATCCTCCTGGGACGACGCCATCCCCTTGAACATGCACAACTTTGATGTTTGGGGCAATCAAAGTGGATTGTACGGCAACAACAAGAATTTCGAGATCTATTGGGATGATAA
>CAYWCH010000189.1:5106-5356 GCA_964456715.1 uncultured Anaerolinea sp.
AAGCAAAACTGGAACGATTTGAATCCATTTTAGATACTGTGGATACGATCATTATCACATCCAACCGGCAGTGGGGCACAATCACCCGGGTGACCGAGCGATATCCATTATCCACCGCCTATTACCGCAACCTGATCGGCTGCCCGGAAGATAAGGATATTTTATGGTGTTACCAGGTGGCCGAACCCGGAGTATTTGATGAGAACCTGGGATTCAAATTGGTGGCCACGTTCGATTCGAACCCAAATAT
>CAYWCH010000190.1:0-5356 GCA_964456715.1 uncultured Anaerolinea sp.
TTCAGTCCTTTCAGGAGCGCAAACATCTCCGATGGACTAAGGATAACCCTTGTCGGATTCTTTAAAAAAGTGGTGATAGCAAATCACCTTGCACCAGTAGTCACAACTATTTATGCAACCCCGGAACACTACGGGGGAGGTTATTTCTGGCTTCTGCTAATGATCCAACCACTCTACCTTTATTTTGACTTTTCCGGTTATACAGACATCGCAGTAGGAGTTGCCAAAATGTTTGGGATAAATCTGTTGCCTAATTTCAACCGACCGTTTCTGTCCGAAAATGTGACAACTTTCTGGAAACGGTTCCACATCTCTCTGGCCTCATGGTTCAATGATTATGTATTCAAGCAGGCTAGCTTTAAGTTGAGAAAATGGAAAAAAACCTCCACTATTATTGCATTATTGTTTACCTGGGGGTTGTTTGGGATCTGGCATGGAGCTGGTTGGAACTTTATGATTCTGGGGCTGTTACAGGCAGCAGCCCTATTATTTGAGTTCTATACCAAAAAATTCAGGGCAGGATTATTTGGTAGAATTCCAGATAAAGCAGGTGTCATAATATCCAGGCTGATCACTTTTATGTTCTACGGAGTTTCATTGACGTTTTTCTTTTCTCCTGATTTCAAGACAACGCAATTTGTTTTTGCCTCACTTGTCAAACCGTTTGATAACCTGCAAGGGGTATTACTTGTCGGTCCATTATTGCTCGGTATGACTCTCGCAGTGATCATGCTGCTGATTGAAGTTGTTCAGCAGGACCATAACCAATTATATTCAAAGGTTGAACTCCTTTGGAATAAACATCAGATTATCAGGTTTTCAGCCTATTTGCTGCTAGGATTCTTTATCCTTTCTCAGTTGGGAGGCACCGGGGTTTTTGTCTATCAGATGTTCTAATTCTATGAATCAGGATATGTCAAAATACATAAAGAGATTGACAGTACTCATGGTTCCTTTTATCCTGTGCCTGTTTGTTTATGTTGTGACAGACCCTTTCATGATAATTTATCGTTATAATGACTTTAACAAAAGGAGCTATATTAATAAGAACCGGGATTACATTTCGTCAGAAATGCTGATGAAGAATTCCGGTAAGTATAAGTATGATTCATTTGTGCTGGGAGCATCCACAGCACTGGCATTTGCCCCAAGTATCTGGAAAGAGTATATACACGCTGATAGCCTTTGCTATTCCTTTGATGCCTCTGGCGAATATCTGGAAGGGATTTGGTCTAAGGTAAGATATCTGGATGCCAATGCATTTCAAATATGTAATGTATTGATAGTGCTGGAGAGTAATACATTCGGACCATTTATTAATGATGTTCCGTTATTCATGAAGCATCCTGAAGTATACCCCTCATCGAAATGGTCTTTCCATTATGCCTCGTTTCTAAGTTTTATGGAATTGAGATTCCAATTCGCCCTAATAGTACACCTATTAACTGGTAAGTTTTATCCGTTTATGGAAGAAATATTGGTGGAGAGTAGATATGAGTATGATGACATCACTAATGAGTTTTATAATACCGATCTTTGGGAGGACATTCGAAGAGATTCAGTAGGGTTCTATAAAAAGCGGGCAAATATCTTTCCCAGGTTAAACTATGTGTATACTGAAGAAAAGAAGCAGATTACCGACCATCATAAAGCTATGCTCGCCGATGTCAAAGAAGTATTTGACAAGCATAATACCGATTACCGAATCATCATAAGTCCTGGACTGAAACGTATATCCTTTAACAAAGAGGATCTTGCTGTTATCAAAGAGATTTTTGGGGAAAAATATGTCTTTGATTTTTCAGGGATCAATGAATTTTCTGAAAGTATTAGTGATTATACAGATGCAACACATTTTAAAAGACATCTCGCAAAGAGGATGCTGGACATAGTTTATTCTCCAGGAAATGAAGAGTTAACTCCATGACTGACTGGCAATTTCGGTCACCACTTTATTCAGAAGCTGTGATTGTTCCTGTCAGCGATGTGGTGTTACCGTCGTTTTCAATAACATCCAGAATCCTGTTGAAGAGAAGCTGTACCGCTTGCCCTGCTAATATTTTGTTGGGATGTGGGTCGATAGAAGAGACTGCATATTTCTCCTGCATATATAGGCTTCCTTCTGTTTCGATCTCATACAAGTCCCAGAGGTATATATTATCATCACTTTGATCCCACTCATCCCGCACCCAGCTAAAGAACTCACGTGTCCTCAGAGCTTCAGCTTCTGATGTTGATCCTTGTGTCAAAGCCGGACCTACAAAAAGGATGAATTTTGTGTCAGGGAACTCGTGAAGTTTATCTCTTAAGGCAATATATTGCAATTTATAATTTGCAATGGTCTTTGTTTCAGAATCAATATCCGGCTGTTCATTATCGCGTTGTATACTTCCAACAGGAAAACAATGTTTGAAAATAATAACTCCGTATTTCCTTGTGAGTATTTCGAGTGTAGGTTCCTCCAGGTAAAATCGGTCGCCGGCATTTTTTACCCATATGTTATAATAATCGAAAGGGTAATTCTTCCAGCCGTAAGGTTCAGCTTTGGGAAATTCTTTTTCTTCTATGGAATAGCTTCTTCCCTCTTCCGTATTGTATTCCTTAAACAGTTTTGGCAGGCTTTTTTTTGTGCCGCTTGAATTTCCTCCATCCCATATTACACGTCCTGTACTGTGATGTAAATATAGTATTCTCATCTCGGGATTGGCATCTTTCTGATTACATCCAGGAAACAGAAGGATTCCAGTGAAAATTATCAGGATTTTGGCAATAGATTTCATATTCTTGACTATTAGTTAATTGCTTCATGCCTATTTAAACAAATATATTGTATTTTTGTTAACTTCAAGTAAGTCCACGGCCACAGACAGGTAATGGCCTTCCCTTCTATCTAATAAGGTTTTCTGATCCTGTTATTTGCCACAATTGTTAGTATTATTCTAATTTTTAGTATTTTTAACTTTTAATAAAAACAAAGAGGCCTGACTATGAAAAAGGTTGTGTTTTCAATATGTGCTACGATGTATCTCCTTTCTTCAGGACTTGGCTTTGCACAGTCATTTGAAGGTGATGGTACAAGTGCCAATCCATACAGAGGGATTGTCCCTTCATCACAAACCTGGACAGGAGAAGAGATTTATGCCAATAATATCGTTATTCCATCAGGAGTAACCCTTACAATTTCCCCTGGAATGTATGAAGCATCCTTTCTGAGAATGATTAGTTCTACTCTGACCATTGGCAGCGGAGGAGCATTTGTACTCGATCCAAATACATCTGCTACAATCAGAACCATTCTTAATAATGGGTTATTGAGGTTGGAATCAACACCAGGCGAACTTGGGGTCGCGTCTCTTCGTCATTCTAATTACAGCGGCTCTGGCAATGCTCAGGTTAGGTTGTATCTGTCTGGAGGCGAGATAGGCGAAGATTATAGATGGCACTATATTTCTTTACCAATCAGCGGGGTAACAGCGACAAGTTTTTCAACACTCAATATGGCTCGATACATAGAAAGTCTGGCTACCTCTACTGATAATTTTCCGGGCTGGGTTGCATATGATGGATACCAGTACTTCTCAGAAGCAACATTGCCAGCATATGCGTTTAGCAATCTGGAATTAGGAGTTGGATATAACTATTATTCTGCATCCAGCAATGTTCTCACTTTTGAGGGAGTGCCAAATATTGGTGATGTAGAATGCAATCTCTCCTGGTCGGGAGATTCTGAGTTTCAGGGGTACAACCTCATTGGAAATCCATATGTTTCTTGCCTGAATTGGGAAACCTTAATAAATCTGGGAGGATTAACGAGTGTGGATAATGCTATCTATTTCACCACAAATGGAGTCATGGCAGTTTATGTCAGCGGCACTTCAGTTAATGGTGGAACAGAGTTTATTCCTCCGATGCAGGGTTTCTTTGTGAAGGCAACCGCTATGAATGGTCAGGTTTACTTTGATCCTGCAGCCAGGGCTCATAAACCAGATCAGACCAGATATAAAAAGAAAAGTACAGAAGGTAACCAGGTAATATCTGATACCATCTCTTTGGTCCGTCTCAGTCTGACAGTTCCAAATGATAAGTCTGAGCTGATTGTGCGCTTCAACAAAAAAGCCACCAGTGGATTCGACAAGAAATTCGATGCGTATTTGTTCAGCCGGACAATGGGCGACCTTACTGCCTGGACGACAAGCGGGAGTATTGATTATGCCATAAACGCATTGCCATTCCCCGACCAGACAGTAGAACTACCCGTAAGCGTAAACATGAAAATTGCCGGAACATTCCGCCTTGGATCAAATGAGATCAAGAAACTAGATATCTATAATGTTTTTCTTAAAGATATTATCACTGGTCAGATCGCAAATCTCCGCCAGGGAGAGTACCTTGAATTCTCATCTGATGCAGGGATGGTCGAAAACAGGTTTGTTCTTGTTATTACAAAGTCAGCAACAGACATTTCTCAGATTGATGAAAGTGGCGAAGGGTTTAGCATATACACCACTATGGGCAAACAGATTAATATCAGGCAGATTAATAATAGATCTGATATAATAAATGGGAGGGTTGAAATCTATGATCTTTCCGGGAAGAGAATAATGCAATCAGATAATATGGAATGGTCTGGAATTGGTGATGAGAAACAGATCCATGTGAACAAGGCCAGTTCTGGAATGTATATGGTTGTAGTTGAGACCGACCAAGGCAGATTCGTGGAAAAGGTAGTTTTGAAGTAATAAATCTGAGCGAGAAGTATATTCTTACAAAAGAACCACAATACATTTGGTTCTTTTGTCATGACAGTGGTTAACTTTTCTTGATCTTTTTTCCTGTTGGACTGATTGTCAGGTCGTCTATGAAATCATAAACCTGAGGTACCTTGAATAATGCGAGGTGTTGTGAACAGTGCTGAGTGAGCCTTTCCTTTGTCACATCGCCGATACTGTCCTTGCGGACAGTTACAATAGCCTTTAGCATTTCACCCTCTATGTCATCTTCTATGCCTTCAATGGTGCAATCAATTACCTCAGGTAGAGCGAGTATCACAGCCTCAATCTCTTTCGGACTGATCCGCTTTCCGCGGACTTTAATGATCTCCTTGGAGCGGGCGGTGAGATAAATGTAGCCATCCTCATCAACGGTGCCAAGGTCTCCGGTGTAAAGCCATCCGTCACGGATGGCATTTTTTGTGCCCTCTTCATCGGCAAAATATCCCATCATTATATTGTCCCCTCTGGCAACAACCTCGCCGGTCTCACCGGGCTTAATGGGTTCTCCTGTTTCATTCACAACTTTCAGTTCTACTCCGGGAATACCTTTTCCCATTGAGCCTTTCCTTCTGTCATAAACCTCA
>CAYWCH010000191.1:0-3851 GCA_964456715.1 uncultured Anaerolinea sp.
CGCTATATGCCTTGTAAATCACATTGGCGGCAGCTTCATGTTTTGTTTTCATAAAAATCGGCGCCAAGAATGGAATCGCTGTGTATAACGTCAACAAGATGGCTATGAGCAATGGGTAATTATTCGCAAGCCAGAAAGCGAATCTCTCGTGCCAGCGAATATGGAAATAATCTTCTTCCCTGCGCTTCTTTTGCTTAGAATCGCCACCCTGCCTGTTCTGTCGATCTTTATACGATGAAATCGCGATTTGAATATCTCTTTCATCCACAGGATATTTCAACCGATATGGACCGATCTGCAACGCTGGAGTGGCATCATTATAGAGCTTCATCATTTCAGGATCGTCATCCAGGCAAAGATCCACTAATTCTAGCTGCTGCTCATCTGCCAGCGTTTGGACCTGACGAATGATTTCTTCAATGTTAGTATCGTTATTCCTGTAATAAAGAGTAATTCTTCCCATAGGATTTTTTTCGATTTTAGAGATGGATTTAGGATTCCTGCTTTACCTGTACATTCGTTCCATCGTAGCCAGATTGTTCGATTTTTCCTTCTTGGTACGGCGCGTTCGGTTTTGACCATCTATAGATGAACTTAGCATCGTCAGGCATCAGGTTCACGCACCCATGTGACATCGCTTCTCCGAAATTGTTATGCCAGTAAGTCGAATGAAGCGCCACACCGTTTGAAGCGAATATACTCGTCCAGCACACGCTGAATTCCTCATATCCAGAGGCTGAAGTTCCACCTTCCATGTGAATCGTAATATATTTCCGATTGATTACGTGATAATCTCCAACAGGTGTGGCCCAATTCTCCACAAAATTACCTTGTAGATCTTTCGCTCCAGTGGATACTCGCGTGTACATGATCTCGCTCGATCCTTCGTAACAGGAGAGAACCTGGTGGGTCAGGTCTATTACGATCTTCTTATCTGCCACATCAGGATGAATAGGGCTGATATCTTCTGCTGTGATCTGTCGGAATGCCCTGGCGTCTGCCCAAAAATAATCTCCATATCCGCCATGTTTCTCGTAGAATCTATAAAGTACTGTTCCGCCATCTCCGGTTTTGATCTGATCCACCCAATAGATTTGGCTGTAATAAAAACGCGCCGTCGTTTGGCCTTCAATTTTTGGGGTTTTTGCCGGTGATTCCAGTGTGGCGTCCACATATGGGACAGTGATCTCTGCCCACATTCCGGTTTCATTTGCCAATTGCGGCAATGTTTGTAATGGTGTGTTCAATATTGCCTGTACCGGCTGGATATGGATCCAGGGTACATACCCATCTGGAGTCTCCACCCAACGGCGGTTGGTTGAATATGTTTTGGGTGCATAACCAATGACCTCACGATCATATTGAACAATACTGTCTTCATAAAGCTGCTTTACTGTGCTGCTGTCTGGATCTGGCTTGGATTTGACATCGATCGAATACAACGTTCTGCCAAGTTTGGACCCTTGCGGAAAATCTGGCATTGGTCTTCGCGCCACTGGAAACCTTGTAAACGCCAAAGCACCCATACCTGCGATTGAAATTTTTAGAAAGTCCCTTCTACTGATCCTATCCATCCTGCTTTTCCTATCCCGTCTAAATGCTGTGATCCTCAACTAACTTCTTGATATCATCAATTTCCATACCCCAAAGGCGATCATCTGCGTGATATGGAACGGTTTTACGAATTTTATCAAAAACTGCTTTTGTTAGTTTGCCAGGTTGTCCATTTTCGTTTCTCATCCGGATATCCAGCCCTCTGGCCGCGGTGAACAACTCAGTGGACAGAATATGTTTTACGTTTTCAATGATCTGGAAACAGTGCCTCGCTGCTGTCATGGCATTGGCATTATGATCTTCCTGTTCGGCAGAAGTTGGCAAAGAACGTACCGAATCGGGTGATGCCAAAGTTTGGTTTTCCAACACCAGTGACGCAGCAGTGTATTGCGGCATCATCACCCCTGAATTCAATCCTGCAGCGTTTTTTGAATCAACCAGCATTGGCGGTAGCCCGTTGTTTAACTTCTCATCTGTCAGTCTAAATGTTCGGCGTTCAGAAATCCCGCCAATCTCTGCCATGGCGATGCCGGTAAAATCAGCGGCCATTCCAATCGGTTCTCCGTGGAAATTTCCTCCAGAGATCGCTATGCCCGGTTCGAAGATCAAAGGATTGTCTGTGGCAGCGTTGATTTCGATCTCCACCACGCTTCTGACGTGTTTTATCGTATCCCTGGCTGCTCCGTGTACCTGGGGAGCACACCGAAGGGAATAGGCATCCTGGACACGATTGGTACTATCAACAAGTGAGCTCCCTTCAATCATATCCCGAATGTTCTTTGCGCTGATAATTTGGCCTTTCTGCCCTCGCGCTTTGTGTAATCGCTCATCGAACGCTGAAGAACACCCAATCAGAGCCTCAAGCGATAGACCTGCAGCTTTATCGGCAAGGTCCAGCAAATATTCAGCTTCCCAGATCGATAATGCCAATATTGCCGCGGTAAAGGTGGCGCCATTGTTGATCGCGAGCCCTTCTTTCGGCCCGAGTAACAATCTCTGAATACCGGCTCGTTTCATTGCCTCTTTACCGGATAATACTTCCCCCTTGTACCATGCCCGGCCGGATTCCTCATCCAGATCCTTTTCATCGGTTGTCAAAACCAGAGCCATGTGCGAAAGCTGGCATAGATCCCCCGAAGATCCCAGTGATCCCTGGCTGGGTACTACTGGTGTCACCCTTTTGTTCAGCATTTCAAGCAGTGTCTCGATAACGATCTTCCGAACCCCTGAGTATCCTTGCGAAAGCGTGTTTGCGCGAATCAACATACCAGCTCGGACAATCGTTTCGGGTAATGGTTCTCCTGTCCCAACTGCGTGACTGAGGATGAGATTCCGACTGAGCTTGTTGCTCTCTTCGTCCTTTATCCGCCGATCGGCAAATATTCCGAAACCGGTATTGATGCCGTATACCGGTTTATCTCCTTTAACGATCTTTTCCAACAATCCATTCGAATCGTCAACTCGTCTATCAGCTTCTTTGCTTAACTGTACTTGATCGAAATCTCTTGCTACCTTAGCAATGTCTTCAATGGATAGTTGTTTTTCACCAAGTAAGATCATTTTCACCTGTGTATTGTGGATTTAATTTCGCAGCTTACTCTCTTTTGCCAGCGACTCTCGCAAGTTCTCTCTCTGCATCTCTTTTTGCGATTACTTCGCGTTTATCGTAGAGTTTTTTTCCTTTTGCCACAGCGATATCCAGTTTGGCTCGACCATTTTTCAAATACATGCGAACAGGAACAACTGTCACCCCTTTTTGCCTGATCGCGTTCCACAATTGCCTGATTTCCTTTTTATGGAGCAACAACTGCCTCGATCGTTTGGGATCATGATTGGTGTAGCTTGCTGCTTCATAGGCGGCAATATGCGCTCCTACCAGCCATGCAGAGGATGCATCCACCTGAATGTATGATTCTTGAAGGCTGACCTGTCCGGCACGGATGGATTTGATTTCACTTCCCTGTAATGCCAATCCAGCTTCAAAGTGTTCCATTAAGAAATACTCGAACTCAGCTTTACGGTTTTTGGCGACGATTTTTGAATCCATAAGCATGATTCTAACATAACTATCCCCACTCATATGAAACCTTTAATTATGTCCTGATCATCTGTAACATAATTGCTTCATAATAACAAATGACTCACCGGAATCAGAATTTATTCTTGATCCTTCCATTACCTATTGAACCACTGATCAGGGTCTCAGTCTAAATCTATAACGATCTCAAGGACCTTGAGTATCTGATTTACGCACTCAAGCGGGTATACCATTTGAACTAACTCTCTGCGTCAATTTT
>CAYWCH010000191.1:3861-5355 GCA_964456715.1 uncultured Anaerolinea sp.
TAGTAACAACCTTTTCTTTTATATCAAGTGTTCCTGCGTCAATTTTCTTTGCCAGCTCTTTGAGCAACTCTCCCGTCAACCTACTTTCAATCGGGTTGGGATGGTCTTCGCACCACTTCCGTAACGGCTTTGTCCAATTGACCAGCGTCCAGGGATCAGCCGGGTAATGATCTTTCCTTGTGCCGATGTTTATACATTCGGTTCCAGATAATGCTTCCTCCCAGCTCTCCCATTTCGCCATATCCGGCGTGAACGAGAACGTGGAGAGCGGGCTGAAAAATACAGGTTTCCCTCGTGGAATTTCCTTTCTCATTTCTGTCAAGAAACGAGCTGAATCTTCAGTGTTAAAGATCAGCCAAAGCGGGAGCAAACCGCTTGTTTTAATGGCTGAGGTATTGAATTGTGAAAACGTCTCGACAATTGTTCCGGCGGGTTCTTTTCCCTCCAATTCCAATTGCTTCTTAACAGCCCGGAAAGCCAATCGGTTAAATTGGTTGGGATCGATAAAACTGATTTTGGAAAATTGATACCCTTCCTGCTTACAGAATTTCTCGACTGCTTCACCCAGTCCCGGTTCCGACCCCCATTCTGATTCGAACCCATTGATCAAAGGATTCCCGTCCAGTTTCCAGTTTTCGAATTTTAATCCTTCTTGTACGCAATACCTGTGAATTCTTGGACTGCCATTCAAGAATTCATCATCTGAGATATCCCCCCATCCTCCCACCTGGAACACATTCTTCTCCCCCACCTTGAATTGCTTCCATTTGGCTTTTCCTTCCAGATAGATAAGTTCTCCTCCTGTATCAAGTCGGGTTCGGATGAACTCCTTATACGCATCCGGCAGCTCGATCAGCTTCAACCTTAAATGGTTCACACGTCGCACCAGCCATCCATCATGGATTGGATCGTAATGCTGAATGGACATGACCCCTGGATTTTTTGTGGTTACTTCTCTCGCGATATCCGCAGTGAGATTGAAGTAATCCCATACGTTACCATCCATTGACCCGCGTTTTAATGTCAGTACGAATGCCTGTGGTAGAAATGGCCCACCCAATCCAAGCGAAAGATGCGCGGTTGTTCCCCCCATACCCACCCCCATTGTTATCGCGGGAAAACGCCCCTTAAGGTCTTTATAATCATCCAATCTGACCTTGATGAGGTCATTGATTTCAATTCTTCTTACGATATCTCGATCAATCGCATTTGAGTTGGGTGCTCTTGGGATGATCCAGGCGGCTACTGATTGTGGGAGGAATCCGATCGCCTTAAGCAAAACCTTCGTAATGGCATTCAATTCATACGCCTGGAAATTTTGATTATTCAGTGCTGCGGCAACCGCGCGGGTGATAATTGGAGAAGAGCTTTCTCGGCTTTCCAGAAAACGGGGCATGAACTCCTCGATGAAGAGCTGTTATCTTGATTGAAAATATGAGATCACACCAAACAAACAACCCACGCCTGCCAGGATCATGATCACCAGTCCTACGG
>CAYWCH010000192.1:0-1700 GCA_964456715.1 uncultured Anaerolinea sp.
GCCTCAGGTTATTACCGCTTCATGGCCTGGAAGTGAGGCAGCCATGACCTGCATCCTTCATAACGCAGACGGTTCCATCAAATCCTTCATGGAACAGGTCACCGATCTGCCACTACAGCCTGGCGAAACGGTTACCCTCACACCACTGCCCATGACAGAATACGCGCAACGATTCACGCTAAGCTGCTGCGGAAAAACCTGTCACACTGTCACGACTAAAATGGGTGATCCGGAGGTTGTCATCGACATCAGCGCGCCCGATTGTGAAACGGTGGGGGTATCCATCAATGATGTGGAACAAATCGTTTCGCTTGACCACGGCGCCGGCCAATTGATCCTCTCCACAGCCCGGGCCGGCACATTCCTGCTCGGTCCGGCTGATCGCAGCCGATTTTGCGCAGCCGGAAACGGCTCATTGTGCGTCGAGATCAACGAGTAATTTTCGAGTGATCCCACCATCTATCCCGGAACCCGGCATCCCCAGCCGGGTTTTCGGTTACAATTGCCGAAAGGCAGTATTCATGGCATCCAAAATAGATATCCCGGTAAAGACAATCAAAGCCCTTGCTTCCGGTTCTCTTAACCTGACCAATCCACAGCGCTGCAGCCGCTGCAACTCAAGCGATACGCCGCGTTTCGAAACCCACGTACTCAGATATCAAGGTGGTTTGCGTCCCAACCAGACAATCTCAAGAAAATTCGAACACTCGATCAGCTTTCGGCTGCGATTGCCATTATGCGAAGAATGCTATCAGAAGAATTACACTGAAGCTCCTGAAACGGTAACCAGGGATTCCGGTCCGCTCGCTGTTGCAGCCCGCTATCGCTCGGCCGGCATCATCAGCGGTTCGTTGATTGCCTCCGTGGCGTTCATCCTGCTCATGAAGGTGATTCCCCTGCCAGCGGCATTGGCCGGGATCAACTATCTTTGGTTGTACCCAATTGCTCTGGCCGCTTTGATCTTCTGCTTAACATATGGCCTAGCCTGGTTTAAAAATCGACATATTGAACATGCGTTAAAAAAGAACAATTATGATTTACAATTGCATCGAGCTGTCGTTTCAGCCCGGACCCAATTCGAGAAACCGGTGGATGAAGACGTGGCTGTGGTGGTCGAGTTGGAAAATGACGGCTGGGCGACAGAATGTGCGGTTTTTTACGGCTGGATTTCTTCGGCCTCAGAGACTCAGACAGAAAAGGATAGCCAAAAATGAAAGCAATCTTGATGGACGATGAAACTCCGGTTTACGCTTCGATCGAAGATAACACAATATCGATCGCCACCATCCATAAGGGTGAAGAGATGGAACTCGGCAAGGTCATCCAGAAGAAACGCAAATCCTGGGTGGAAGTCAACCTGGGAGAAGAACAAAAAGGGTACATCACCGGCGATACCAAAATTTTTGCCATCCGCAAAGTCACTGTAATGAACCCTTCGATCGATGTGAAGGAAAGCCCTTCTGAAGATGCCCCGGTGGTCAAAACGCTTCTGAAAGGCAGCACGATGACCGTCTGCGGCGTGGAGAAATTCGAAAATGGTTCTGACTGGTTCAAAGTGCGGGATGACGCAGAAATGACAGGTTTCGTCCCCACCTCATCAAAGTTGAGAGTCGTTCCGGAATTATCACAATCCAACGCTGTTCGCAATCTGGCGACCGGCTTGATCTTCGCTGCCATTGGTGTGTTCTTTGTGGTTACAA
>CAYWCH010000192.1:1710-5351 GCA_964456715.1 uncultured Anaerolinea sp.
AATAGTACATCCAATTCGGGCAGTAATATGGTTTGGATCTCATACGCCGTGATCTTCTTTGGTCTGCTGCAACTTGGACAGGGAGCTAACGAATACTATCAGTTGCATAAATCAAAAAAGAAAACTCAATAATCTTATTGACACGAATTTTTCGGAGAGCAAGATATCTGCTCTCCGATTTTTTATCCTGATTTTTCGGGCAGGTTTTGATAATTCGCCATTAACAGATCCAAACATTTTTCAACAATGGATGGGTCAAAGTGTGAACCCGCCCCCTTACGGATGTGATCGACCACCTCCTGCAGCTTCCATGCTTTTCGATAAGGCCGGTCAGACATGAGGGCATCGAAAACATCCACGATGGCAAATATCCTGGCAGATAATGGGATTTCCTCACCCTTCAATCCACGCGGGTATCCGCTGCCGTCCCATTTTTCATGATGGCAATAGGGAATATCCAATGCCGGCCTGAGGTAAGCAATGGGATAGAGCATCTGGTACGCGAACTCCGGATGCTTTTGTATCACCAGGCGTTCTTCGGGGGTCAATGGGCCGGGTTTGTTCAAAATGGCGTCTGGCACACCGACTTTTCCGATATCATGCAGCAGCACCCCACGTCGGATATCCGATAACTCTTCCAGACTGAAGCCAAACTCAGTACAGATCAATAAAGTGATATCCTGGGCTCTCAAGGTATGCCCTTCAGTTTCTTTATCCCGCAGATCAAGGAAATTGATCCATCCGAGCAGTGTATCGTCGTATGCCTGGATCAGTTCCTTGTTCGTACGCTGCAGCTTTTCAAAATTCTGGGTGCTTTCCATGGCAATGGCGGCAGATTGGGCGATGGTTTCAAGGAAACTGCTGGTCTCCTCGTCCACCTCCTCCTCGCCGCGCTTGAATAGTTCAAGCACACCTTTCACAGCTCCCTTTACAATCAACGGGAAACCGCTATAACCATTGATATCCTCGTTCTTAAAAAGCACATGCAGAGGAAATTCACTTCTCAAGATCATCTCTTCCGTGAAGGAGACTTCTTTCCGCTCCAGAGCCGCCTTAACCGGCAGAGGATCATTAAGCAATTGAGGATGCAGCAAAGATTCCGGGGTGATGAAGCCGGATGTCGCGGCCACGGTACGGACAGATGGATTTGGTTCAAATAGGATGATCGCGGCTGCCGAACCTTTTACCAGTGCCACCACCTGCTCGAGCAGGATGAGGTAGGTAAAACTGATGTCAAAACTGGAATTAATTGCCGTATCGATCGTATGAAGGGATTTTAGTTTCTGCATCCGGCTCTGCAGTTTGTTTTCAGCTTCGATTCGCTCTGAAATATCACGGATAATCGCATCCAGGTGATCAGGTTGGTTTTTCTCATCGTAGGTGACCCTGCCGCGCATTTCCATCATGATCCTGCGTCCGTCTTTCGTCGTGAACGGAAATACCAGATCGGGTTTGCTGTTCGCCTTGATCATCTGTAAGAAAGACTTCAAAGATGGAAAACTCTCAGCCAACGGAACCAGCACCACATTTGGATCATCATAGACTTCTTCAGGTGAGAAACCTGTGATGGCTGCGAGCGCAGGGCTGATGTATTCAAATTTGATTGAAGGCCGGAATTTGATGCGAAAGATCACATCGAGCGCGTTTTCTGCAAGCAAACGAAAACGTGCTTCACTCATCGCCAGTGCTTCTTTTTCGCGGTAAAGAGAAGAGAGGTTCTTGGCATTCTCAAGCACGGAGGGCAAGCGGTATAAATAACCCTCAGATTTAACCAGGTAATCCGTCACACCCAGTTTGAGAACCTTGACCGCGGTTTCTTCGTTACCCTGGCCTGTGATCAGAACAACAGGATAGGTGTAGCGTTCATCTTCCAATATTCTCTGCAAGAGGATCTGGATCTCTTCTCCTGGCAGGTGAAAATCGACCAGGATGACGTCATACTTCGTTTCGTCCATCGCCGCATCAAGCTTGTTTATCAGGGTTTTTGCGTCCTTGGCAATATCCATCTGGATATGTGGAGCGTGCGCTTTGATGTGCCTGAGCGTTAGTTCGATGTCTACTGCGTTATGCTCTCCATAAAGCACACGGATAGGCAGGCCCACCCGGGTTTTTGTCTTTTTAAATTGCTCATAGGCGCTTTCAAGTGTTTTCGGCAGGATCTTCAAGTAGTCTTTATGCTTGATGATGTAGTCATCAGCGCCAGCCTTCAGCGCAGCTACCGCTGTATCTTCATCACCCTGTCCGGTCACCATCACCACCGCGATGGGCGCCTGCATGTTCCTGATCTCAGCCAGCAACGACAGACCGCTTCCATCAGTAAGATTCATGTCGGTTAAAATGAGATCAAAATCAATCTGACTGGTCTGGTAGAAAAGCGCCAGAGCTTCTTGTATAGAAGACACATGGGTGACCGAGAATCGATCTCCGTGTCTCTTGAATTCTATGAGCGTTAAATCGGCGTCGACGGGATTGTCTTCAATATACAGAACTTTCATTGTCATCTTGCACCAGGTATGTTCATCATCACCCAATAGAGCTTGATCTGTTTGGCGATCTCGAGGAATTTATCCAGTTCGACCGGCTTGACGATATATGAATTCGCGCCCAAGTTGTAAGCTCTCTCGATATCAATCGGTTCACTGGACGAAGTCAGCATAATCACAGGAATGGCTGGATATTTTTGCTTTAACAAGGTCAGCACTTCCAAGCCACTGACCTTCGGTGTATTGATATCCAGAAGAATGCAGAGGGGTTTCCTGCTGCCGTTCTCCCAGCTCTCCATTCGCTCGATGGCTTCAACGCCGTCACGACACACTTCGATAGGGTTTACGAATTTTGCCTTGGAAAAGGCATAGATCGTCAGATCAATATCGTTTTGATTGTCTTCCACCAAGAGAATCGGCGGATAGCTTGAGAGATCACTCATTTCACGACCTCCAGATAAAACGTTGCACCCTTTTCCGGTTCTCCTTCTGCCCAAACCCTGTAATCCAGCAACTCGGCTGATTTTTTCACCAAAGCCAACCCAATGCCGGTCCCCGGGAACACATCCTGTGTGTGCAGTCGTTGAAATACCTCGAAGATCTTTTCACTGAATTTCTCATCAAACCCCACCCCATTATCTTTGATGGAAAACAGGCTGGTTGTTCCATTGTTCTTATAGCTCACCCAGATCTCAGGTGATGTTTGTTTGCGAGTGAACTTCAGGGCATTATCGAGGAAATTTCCAATGATCTGCGTTAGCAACTCGTGGCTGGATCTGATCGTCTCATCATCACATTCGATGTGAACAGATACATTACGTTCCTTGATCTCCGATTCCCGTTGTTCCAACAATATATTCACGATCGACTTGATTTGTAAGTCATCGTAGACCACCGGACGGCGTTCCAACCGGGAATATGAAAGCAAATCCTCGATCAATTGACTGAGCTGGTGTGAAGATTGGATCAGCTTATGTAAAAATCCCTTTCCCTCCTCATTCAACTGAGACGCGTGATCCTGTAGCAGAATATCTGCATAACCCGAAATTCCTCTTAAAGGCGCTTTCAAATCATGTGAAACAGTATAAGTGAATGCCTCCAATTCCTGGTTCTTCAGCCGTAATTCCTTCGTCCGGCTCTCAACCTTTTTCTCAAGGT
>CAYWCH010000193.1:0-5350 GCA_964456715.1 uncultured Anaerolinea sp.
AAAACTTTGGCGCTCGAATTGGCTGAAAAAGGCATCCGTTTCAATTCCATTCTGCCCGGCTGGACGACCACCGAGCGCGTCGAGGAATTGATGCAATCTCGTGCAAAGCAAAACCAGACCACGCTGGAGCAGGAATACCAGAAGGAAGCCGATGCTTGCGCACTTAAACGCATGGCTACTCCCGAAGAGTTCGCCGCGGTGGCGGTGTTCCTCGTCTCACCGATTGCCTCCTACATGACCGGTGCCATGATCCCGGTAGACGGCGGCACGGTTAAAGGATTGCTCTGATCCGTTCTGGATTAATCTCAAAACTAAAGTAAAATCAGGCTTCTGAATTACAGTCAGGAGTGGCTCATTGGTTTCTCAATCGGAAATTCGCAAACAATTACGCAGGATCTTGCCCAAAGTCCAAAAACCCGGCCGTTATGTCGGCGGCGAACTCAACCAGGTGGTCAAAGATTGGAGCAGCGTCGATACGCATTTTGCCCTGATCTTTCCCGATATCTACGACATCGGCGTCCCCAACCTGGGGGTGATGATCCTTTACGAACTGCTCAATCAGCGCAAAGATACATTGTGTGAGCGTGCTTACCTGCCCTGGCTTGACATGGAAGGTGAAATGCGCCAGGCAGGGATTCCGCTCTATTCGCTGGAATCCTTCCGGCCGCTGAAGGAGTTCGACATTGTTGGCATCACCCTGCCATACGAAACACTCTATACCAACGCGCTCAATGCCATCGACCTGGCCGGGATTCCCCTGCACAGCGCTGACCGCAGCGAAAAAGACCCTCTGGTGATCGCTGGCGGCCATGCCACCTACAACCCTGAACCAATGGCCGCGTTCATCGATGCTTTTGTCATTGGCGAAGGTGAAGCAGCGATCCATGAGCTGGTCGAGGCACACCAAAAATGGCAAAAATCCGGCGGAAGCAGAAGCGATTTGCTATACTTGCTCAGCCAGATCAGCGGAGTCTATGTTCCCTCACTCTACCAGCCTGAATATCACGCGGATGGCACTATGGTGGCCACTCAACCCTCTCGCGAAGGAGTTCCTGCTATTGTTACCAAGCGTATCACCCCGGTGCTGCCTCCGCCGCCCACAAAATTCATCGTCCCATCGATCGATGTGGTACACAACCGTATTGCAGTCGAGATCATGCGCGGCTGCACGCGCGGCTGCCGCTTCTGCCACGCCGGCATGGTCAACCGCCCGGTTCGTGAACGCAGCATCGAAAGCATCGTCAATGGCATTGAAGTGGCGCTCGATAACACCGGATATGAGGAAATTGCCCTGCTCTCCCTCTCGTCAAGTGACTATACGCATATAAATGAACTGGTCGATGCCATCACCACCCGTTTTGCCGGCAAGCATTTGACCATCTCACTGCCTTCCCTACGGATCGAGTCATTCAGTGTTGATCTGATGGAGAAGCTGCGCGGCTCGCGCCAGGGTGGCTTCACCCTCGCTCCAGAGGCAGCCACAGACCAGATGCGTAATCGTATCAACAAACCCATCCGCGCGGAACAGTTGCTGGAAACCGTCCGCGCCATCTACAGCCGCAATTGGACCACGATCAAGCTCTATTTCATGATCGGTCATCCCGATGAGACCATCGAAGACGTCCATGCCATCGTCGATCTCTGTAGAGCAGTTCTTAACGAAGGCCGCAAGGTAATCGGTAAGAAGGCCAACCTGCATGCCGGGGTCAGCACATTTATCCCCAAACCGCATACCCCCTTCCAGTGGGTATCGTGTGATGATTTCGATTCTGTCCTTGCCAAACAAAAGATCCTCAAAGATGGTCTACGCACCCCGGGGATGAAATTGACCTGGTCGAACCCCAAGGAAACCATTCTCGAAGCCGCCCTCTCCCGAGGCGACCGTCGCCTGGCCGAAGTCATCGAAAGAGCCTGGCGTGACGGCGCAAAATTCGACGCCTGGCAGGATCAATATCGCTATCAAACCTGGATGGACGCTTTCGCCGCCTGCGGCATCGACCCGTCTTTTTACGCCTCCCGTCCACGCGCGATCGAAGAGGTCTTCCCTTGGGATCACATCAGCACCGGAGTCAACCGCAAGTACCTGGAAAAAGAATACCAACGCTCGCTTGAAGGCATCACCACCGATGATTGCCGCGGCAATTGCCACGCCTGCGGTATCCTACCGGCTTTCAACACACTGCGCCGTGAAATCCCCGGTGAACTCTGGCTCTGCCCGGAGGTCAAATGACCCAGCGCATCCGTATCGCTTACGAAAAAGGCCGTGAGCTGCAGTACACCGGCAATCTTGACATGCACAAGGTTTGGGAACGTACTTTTCGCCGTGCTCACCTGGCGTTGGCTTATTCGCAGGGTTTTCACCCTCAACCCAAGATCCAACAGGCTGCGCCGCTTCCCTTGGGGTTCACCAGCCGTTCCGAGATGCTGGACGTCTGGCTGGATGAAGACGGCCCGATTGACGCCATCACCCGAAAATTGGTGGCTACCGCTCAACCGGGCATTACCATACGGCAAATCACGTTGATCCCACAATACGACGAAGCTCTGCCCAACCTGATCACAGCCGCTATTTATCTCATCATACCGGATGACAGGCTCGAAAAATCTGATTTACAGTCAAGGATCGACAAACTTCTGTCCATGGAGACAATTGACCGTATCCGCCGTGGCAAACCTTACGATCTGCGTCCTTTGATCCTTTCTCTTTCGATTGTCGAAAGCGATCCACTTTCCATTTCAATGGAGCTATCCTCATTGCCATCTGCCACCGGCAGACCGGAGGAAGTGCTCGAAGTGCTTGAAATCGATCCCTACAAAGTGGACATCGAACGTTCAGAATTGGTGTTTAAGAAATAGCATTCTTCTATGAAAACGCTTGAGTTCCAGATCTATCAATGTCAGAACCCGGATTGCCGGTTCCGCTGCCCGAATGATCTGACGCTTCGGAAGATGGAACGCTGTCCGGTTTGCGGGGATTCGTTTTTACCCCAGGGCGAGCCCTTTACCAATTTTCAGCCACAGCCACATGAAAAGTGCGAAAACGCTCGTATCGAGGTGATCCTGGATAACTTGCGCTCCACTCTGAATGTTGGTTCGATCTTCCGCACTGCCGACGGCGCCGGGGTGGCTCATATTCATTGCTGCGGCACCTCTCCTACTCCCGAGCATCCAAAGATCAAAAAATCAGGTCTGGGCGCCGAGGAGTTCATCCCCTGGACCTACCACCGCAATGCGCTCGATCTGGCTATTGAGATGAAACATAATGGTTCACAGCTCCTTTGCCTGGAAGCTACGTCGTCATCTTATTCGCTTTTTACCAGGCGCATCGATCCTACAAAAATAACCGTCCTGGTGATGGGCAATGAGGTCAGCGGCATTGATCCAGCCATCCTTTCCCTGGCGGATGATGTTCTAGATATCCCGATGGGCGGCCAAAAAACCTCGATCAATGTGGCCGTTGCTTTCGGGATCGCGGTCTACACATTGTTGAACCGTTGATTTGGGATTAAGATAGACAAAACTGTATTTAGAGGTAACCATGCCAACGTATGAATATAAATGCCAGGATTGCGGTACCGTTTTTGAAGCACTGCGCGCGATGAAAGATTCAGACGCTCCCATTTCCTGCAAACAATGCAATTCAGACAACACAGTTAAAAGACTGACCACCTTTCGCGTGATCGGCGTCGCCGACCATTCACATAATCACTCCAGTGGATCAAGCTGTGGCGGCTGCTCAGGCGGATCCTGCAGCTCCTGCGGCCATTGATCTAAATTACTCCCGGAGGAATAATGTCATTCTATGAGAACAAACTCGCGCTGATCACCGGGGGATCTAGCGGTATTGGACTGGCACTCGCCAAAGGGATTGCCGCGCAGGGGGGCAGCGTTGCAATATTAGCCCGGCATCAGGAACAACTGGAAATCGCCGAATGTGAGATTCAAAAAGCATGCATTAACCCGCTGCAGATGGTGCACGCGATAATCGCGGATATTACCCAGGCGGAAAAGCTGACAAAGATACTTGCCAGGTTGAAAGTAGATGTCGGTATTCCGGATATCGTCATCAACTCGGCCGGTGTGGCTCATCCGGGCAAGTTCACCGCTCTCGATCCCGAGATCTTCCGTTGGATGATGGATGTCAACTACTTCGGTACGGTCAACGTGCTAAAAGAGTTACTCCCTGAAATCCAGCAGCGCCATTCCGGTAATATCGTTAACATTTCTTCAATCGCCGGCTTCATCGGTGTTTATGGCTACTCTGCATACGGCGCCTCTAAATATGCCATCCGTGGCCTTTCTGACGTGTTGCGCTCGGAATTGAAACCCTATGGCGTCAAGGTGTCCGTGGTTTTCCCGCCAGATACCCAGACTCCGCAGCTTGAGTACGAGTCCAAGATCAAGCCTTTTATCACCAAGCAAGTTGGCGGCTCGGCAAATCTGATGACCGCCGAAGCAGTGGCTGCCGAGACTCTCAAAAAAATCGCCCAGGGCAAGTACATCATCCTACCCGGTTCTGAGGGGAAACTACTCTTCACGGCGCAAAACCTGCTTGGACGTGGTTTTTACCCGGTGATCGACTTGATTATCAACTCGGCTATCGCCAAGATCAAGTTTGGCAAATGATCTGAGGGTACAGGCGCAGTAACCAAATGGTTTTTGCGCCTTATGTTATACTCAGTTTGTTCCAAATTCCAAGAATTGAGAGGATTGAATGAAAAAAGATTTTCTGGCGATTTCCGACTATTCACCCGCCGAGCTGCAAGAAATGCTTGATCTGGCCGTGAAATTGAAGAAAGAGCATTTTGAACACGGGAACAAACCCCTGTTCAAAGGGAAAGTCCTGGCAATGGTCTTCCAGAAGCCCAGCCTACGCACCCGCATGAGTTTTGATATGGCGATGCGCCACATGGAAGGCGATGCCCTGTATATCTCTCCCGATGAGATCGGTCTGGGCAAGCGTGAATCCATCGCTGACGTTTCGCGTGTGCTTTCGGGCTACGTTGACGCCATCATGGCCCGCGTTTTCGCCCACGCAGATGTTCTCGAACTGGCCAAATGGTCTTCCATTCCGGTGATCAATGGCCTTAGCGATTACAACCATCCCTGCCAGGGTATGGCTGATGCTTTGACCATCATTGAAAAATTCGGTACTCTCAAAGATCTCAATGTCACCTATGTGGGTGATGGCAACAACGTTGCGGTATCGCTGATGCACATCTGTGCTAAACTCGGTGCCAACTTCACAATCGCCAATCCCGAAGATTACGACATTGTCCCGAAAGCCATCGAAGACGCAAACCTTTTCGCCAAAGCTTCCGGGTCGACCCTGAAATTCCTGCGCGATCCT
>CAYWCH010000194.1:0-5348 GCA_964456715.1 uncultured Anaerolinea sp.
TGCTTCGAGTTCCGATGCAGATTGGGTGCTCGGGCATCTTGATCGATTCGGGCTGCTGCGCTATTTCCAATCCGTCCTAACTGCTGAGAACGTTCAGCGCGTCAAACCTGAGCCTGACCTCTATCTATTGGCATTACAGAACCTTAATTTGAACAATGGATCAGTATTGGCCTTCGAAGATTCTCCCAATGGGATCAAAGCAGCCAAAGCAGCCGGGCTTCGCTGCCTGGCAGTTCCCAACGTTATCACCCGCGAAATGGACCTGCAACAAGCGGATATGATCTATGGATCTTTTCTCGAATTCCACCCGGATTCAGATTTTGACATATAGAACACCTTTCCCAACATTGGTTAACTGGAAATTGCCGCGTTTATGATATAAATTAACAACACAAGGCGCAAATGGTCAGTACCGAAAAACTCGCTCCGTTACTAGAAAACCTTCTCGAAGTCCTGCCCGAAAGCTATTCGGTGATGGATCGAGAGATCATCATGCGCGCCTACAAATATGCTGAAAATGCTCACAGTGGACAAAAACGAGCCTCCGGTGAGCCTTATATCACTCATTGTGTTGCAGTAGCCATCATCCTTGCTGAAATGCGGGTCCAACCGGCAGCCATTGCGGCCGGGCTGCTTCACGATACCGTTGAAGATACCGAAGTCGCCCTCCAGGATATAAAACGGGAATTTGGCGACGAGATTGCTCAACTGGTGGATGGCGTAACAAAACTGACACACCTTCCCCGTGTCTCCCGAGCTGACCAGCATGATCAGGTGGTGCTTGACCATATGGGGGATAAAGACACCGAAGACAGGGATGATCTGCATGATTCGGAAACCGTCCGTGATCGCCGTAAGGACCTTGCCAATGAAACCCTGCGCAAGACTTTTCTCGCTATGGGCGATGATATCCGTGTCATTCTCATCAAGCTTGCTGATCGGCTTCATAACATGCGCACCCTGGGATACATGCCAGAAAACAAACGGCGACGTATTGCGCAGGAGACGTTGGATATCTTTGCCCCCCTCGCCAATCGACTGGGTATCTGGCAATTGAAGTGGGAACTGGAAGACCTGGGATTCCGGTACACCAATCCTGATAAGTATAAAGAAATCGCCCAGAACCTGGCTGAGACCCGGATAGAACGCGAAGAACAGATGAATGCCATCATCGCGCTCTTAAAAAATATGCTCAAGGATGCCGGAATCGATTCAGAGATCACGGGACGCAGCAAGCACATTTATTCGATCAATAAGAAAATGATCGAGAAACAGAAACCGTTTGAGATGGTCCGTGATCTGCGGGGTGTGCGGTTGATCGTTGCAGATGTCCCCTCATGCTACGCAGCCCTGGGCATCATTCATACCCATTGGCGTCCCATACCAAACGAATTCGATGATTACATCGCAGCCCCAAAAGATAATTTTTACCAATCACTGCATACCGCCATCATTTACGACGATGGCAAACCTCTTGAAGTGCAAATCCGTACTCCTGAAATGAACCAGAACGCCGAGTACGGCATAGCTGCCCACTGGAGATACAAAGAGAAAACCCCACGCGACGAGCAATTTGAACAACGAATCAACTGGTTGAAAAAACTAATGGAATGGCGTCAAGAGGTGGAAGACGCCAACGAGTTCGTCAACGGCATGAAGACCGATGTCTTTCAGGATCGCGTATACATCTTCACTCCTCGCGGCGATATCATTGATCTCCCGGCCGGCTCGACACCGATCGACTTTGCATACCATGTCCATACTGAGATCGGCAATCGTTGCCGCGGTGCCAAGATCAACGGGAAATTAGTCACGCTCGATTACCAATTGAAGACCGGTGACCAGGTGGAAATTTTAACCGCGAAACAGGGTGGTCCGTCGCGAGACTGGTTGAACCCAAATTTGGGTCTGGTTCAAACCCAGCGCGCCAGATCAAAGATCAGAGCCTGGTTCAAGCATCAAAACCGCGAACAAAACCTGACACAGGGAAAGGCAATCCTGGAACGTGAACTCAAGCGTCTCGGTATTGCTGATTTCGATCTCAGCAAGCTGGCTCAACAATTCGATTATCGTACCCTTGATGATCTGTACGTGGCAGTGGGTTGCGGCGATGTTTCACTTGCGCACATCATTAACACTCTCTCCGAAGAGGAAAAGAACGATAACAATTTTCTCAATCTCAGACCCTCCCTGGCTCCAAAAACAGATAACAAAAATGCTGTCGCGGTTCTGGGATTGAAAAATATCTTGACAACCTATGCTAGGTGTTGCAAGCCAGCACCGGGAGACGAGATCGTAGGCTATATCACCCGGGGTCGAGGCGCAACCATCCACCGTCAGGATTGTCCCAATATTTTGCGTATGAAAGATCGCGAGCGAATTGTTAAAGTCACCTGGGGCGAACCGCAAAATACCTTCCCGATCGAGGTACAGATCAAAGCCTATGATCGCCAGGGATTGATGGTTGATATCTCCAATATCCTGAATGACGAGAACATCAATCTAAAGGACATACGTCTAAACCTTACACATAACCTTGCCTATGTCATCCTGGTGATTGAGGTTTCTGATATTGCGCAACTTTCGCGAATCTTGACTAAGATTGAAAACCTACCTAATGTGATGGAAGCACACCGGTTGAATCCTGGCTAGAACGTGATATAATGTCGTTCCTTGAAACTGGGAATATGAATAATTAAATGCTAAATTCAAACAACTGTATACAACCACATCTATCAGTTTAGGGGATCGAGAAGAAACTGCCAATGAATATAATTGCATTAATCGCATCAATTATTGGATTACTGGATTCAGGTTATCTTTCCTATTCCAAAATCAACAAATTGCATTTAGTTTGCTCACCCAGCATTGGTGATTGTAATAGTGTTAACGAAAGCCAATGGTCTTACATTCAAGGCGTTCCGGTGGCTTACCTTGGATTCCTCGCATACCTGGCAATTCTCCTGTTGTTGATATTTGGTCCCAAGATCAAATTAATCCGGCCATATATTGATTATCTGTTTTTCTTCATCAGTCTGGTTGGGTTCCTTTTTTCAGCATACTTGACATATATCGAAGCAGCAGTTCTGCACGCTTTTTGCCAGTGGTGTTTGGTATCGGCATTAATGATCACTATACTTTTTTCAATTTCTGTGATAAAACTGGCGCGTCGTCAGCGGCAGTAAATTTATTTTTTAGGAGGATGGACAATGCCTCGTATTCGATGTCATTACCTGGATTGCGCATTTCTAGATGATGGTTATTGCAGCGCAGGGATGGTTGAATTGGATCCGGACACTGGGTGCAAGACCTACTCCGCAAGTGCAGAAACAGCGGAAGATGATAATTGGGAAGACGAAAACGAATCAGATGAATGGGAAGAGTTGGACGAAGAGGATGAAGACGAAGAGATCTGGTCCGACGATGATGGAGATGGCGAAGAGGAATTTTAAAAATTTAATCAATTCATGAATTCTTAAAAACCCCGGCTTGATCTCCGGGGTTTTTGTGGCAAAATTGGATGATATATGCAGACCGCGGAACGCAAGACCTTTGCACGCAACCTCATATTTAATATGCTTGATGGCTCCTTCTTCGGATTTGGCCTGGGTTTTGCGTCTTTTTCAACGATCCTTCCCCTGTTCGTATCGAACATGACGTCATCGGCTCTACTGATTGGGCTGATCCCTGCAATTCATAACGTTGGATGGCAGTTTCCACAGTTATTAACGGCCAACCGGATCAACCGCATGGAACGGACCAAGCCATACGTCATGGGAATGACCGTCAACGAACGGCTTCCGATTCTGGCAATCGGCGTGATCGCCTTGCTTATTCCCAGGATCGGCAATAATCTGGCCTTGATTCTGACCTTCGCCTGCCTGGTATGGCAAGGGATGGGTGCGGGCTTGACCGCAAATGCCTGGCAAATCCTTATCAGCAAGGTGATTCCTGCTGATTCACTGGCTACCTTCCTGGGTAGTCAATCAGCGGCTGCCAACCTGCTTGGCAGTATCAGCGCTGTGATCGCGGGCGTGATCCTCGAAAGGTACCCCTTCCCATTTAACTTCGCTATTTGTTTGTTCGCAGCAGCGATCCTTTACACGTTCTCCTGGTTCTGCCTGAATCAGACGATTGAACCGGCACGCATTATCACCTCTGAGAATCGCAAACAGCCCTCCTTGTGGAAAAACATCAGGCGTTTGTTGGATGCCGATAAGGCATTCAGAAATTTCCTCATCGTGAGATTCACTTCTCAATTTGCCATGATGGCTTTTGCCTTTTATACAGTCTATGCGGTGAAACAAATCAATATGGATACGCTGACTGTGGGCATCATGACCAGCATTTTAATGATCACCCAGACCGTGGCCAATCCGGTGCTTGGATGGTTCTCAGACAAATGGTCCAGAAAGTGGATCATGGTGATTGGCAGTATCTGCACCTTGTTTAGCGCGTTTCTGGCAGCGTTGATCAAATTGCCAGGATGGTTCTCTGTTGTATTCATCCTCTGCGGCATAGGCAACGTTGCATTTTGGACGATCGGAATGACCTACGCGCTGAGTTACGGCGACGAAATGGATAAACCGGTCTACGTGGGAATGTCTAATACCCTGATCGCACCCGCGACGATCTTGGCACCACTCATGGGCGGTTTGTCGGCGGATACATTTAATTACGTAACGACCTTTTACATTTCAGCAGCGTTTGGGGTGATATCCACCATCCTCCTGATCTTTTTTGTCAGTGATTCCAAAAATCCCCAAAAACAACCCTCTTAGCCAGTCGAATTATCGCTTTGTCAATCAAATTAATTCCGGGGGCAAAGGACGCAGTACCCCGAATGGGGTATGAAAACCTCTATCTTTTGTAAGGGCGCAGTGTGCAGCACCCCTACCACCAAATATCGACTTTACCTTTATGTTCGGAAAGGATTAGCGGGCAAAGGACGCAGTACCCCGAATGGGGTATGAAAACCTCTATCCTTTGTAAGGGCGTAGCGTGCTGCGCCCCTACCGTTTCATCATGACAATACCTTCAAGGTAGTAAAGGTTTGGGGGCAAAGGACGCAGTACCCCGAATGGGGTATGAAAACCTCTATCCTTTGTAAGGGCGTAGCGTGCTGCGCCCCTACCGTTTCATCATGACAATACCTTCAAGGTAGTAAAGGTTTGGGGGCAAAGGACGCAGTACCCCGAATGGGGTATGAAAACCTCTATCCTTTGTAAGGGCGTAGCGTGCTGCGCCCCTACCGTTTCATCATGACAATACCTTCAAGGTAGTAAAGGTTTGGGGGCAAAGGACGCAGTACCCCGAATGGGGTATGAAAACCTCTATCCTTTGTAAGG
>CAYWCH010000195.1:0-5305 GCA_964456715.1 uncultured Anaerolinea sp.
TGCGCGGAAAAACCTGGAAGGAAGCCTTCCTGAAGATCTGTGATTCCGTTCTCGAAGATGGAAAGAAAAAGGATGCCGAGTATCCATTCAGCATCGATGAACTCCATTCCGTGATCCATAACCATGCCAATGCGCTCGAATCCGTTACCACTCCGCAGTTGGTTCACTGGGACGCCTGGGATCTCAACTTCTTCGTTAGAGACGGTAAGATCAGCGGCATCCTTGATTTCGAACGCGCCTTCTGGGGTGATCCACTCATGGAAGGACAGTTCCGCACCATGGCCTTTGGTGGCGGCATGGAGAGTCTGAAAGGGTACGGCAAGACAACCTTCACCCACGAAGAAGACATCCGCAACCATCTGTATACTCTGCATCTGGCCCTGGTCATGAAAACCGAAGACTATTACCGCCACTATGATACAGATGAAGTGAGCAATATGGCAAAAATGTTGATGATCCCGGCTGTTACCTGGCTGCAGGAGAATTAACCTCAATGAGCCTTGCTTCAAAAGCTGAGCGCCTGGGCACCGAAAAGATTGGCAAACTGCTGTGGGAGATGTCGTCGCAGACCACCCTGGCCTTGCTTGTCTACGCCATTTACAGCGTCACCGACACCTACTTCCTTTCGGTGGGTATCAACTCACTGGCTGCTGCAGGTGCATCGATCATCTCTCCCGTTCTCATCGCATTGGGCGGCGTGGCGACCACAGTGGGCGCCGGCGGGGCTTCGATCGTCTCGCGCGCGCTTGGCGAAGGAAACCACGAAAAAGCCTCAAAAGCCATTGCCAATACCTTTCTGGTTTTTTGGGTTACTGCCACACTGATCACGATCCTTGGCACGATCTTCATCAAACCGATCGTTACCCTCTTTGGCGCCACCGAAAGTGTTGCCCCCTATGCCATTACATACGGCCGCATCATCTTCCTGGGCGCGCTCACCAGTACAGGCTACTCGACCATCGTGCGTGCTGACGGAAATATCCGCTATTCCACAGCCATGTGGATCATCCCTGTGACCACCAACATTGTCTTGTGCTGGTTGTTCATCATGGTGTTGAAAATGGGGGTAGCTGGTGCTGCCCTGGCTACCGTTATCGGTCAGGCCGTCTCAGCGGGTATGAGCATCTACTTCTTTTTCTTCAAGAAGAATCGTTCGTACGACATCAAGGCAGCTTACTTCAAACCGCATTGGCCGACCATCGGCGAGATCATCCTGATCGGTTTCCCGTCCTTTGTTAAAAGCCTGAGCACGAGCATTATCGTCATCGTTATGAACAACCTGTTGAAGGTGATCGGTGGAGACACGGCACTGGGAGTGTTTGCCATCGTCAGCAAATTGTATTCGAGCCTGAACACTCCCCAGACGGGTATCGTCCAGGGTATGCAGCCCATTGCCGGATACAATTTTGGCCAAAAGAAGTTCGACCGGGTAAAGAAAACAATCCGCATTTCCATCGGATCTTCCATGGTATACGGATTGGTGGTTTGCATCCTCTGCCTTGCCATCCCGGCAGCCATGCTGTCACTTCTCTCGAAAGAACCCCTCATCATCTCTGAAGGCCGTACAGCCCTGCGGTTGATGGCCCTTGCCTGCCCGGTGAGTGGCATCTCGGTATTGATCGCTGCCTTTTTCCAATCTGCCGGACGGGCTAAAGAAGCCTTGATAATCACACTGGGCGGAATTTTACTGATCAAGCTGCCGGTGTTATTACTGGCATCCAGGTTTATGTCGTTGACAGGGATCTGGCTTTCTGAATCGATCTCTGAATTGCTGCTGTGTATGATCTCTGTTCTATATTTAAGGAAATCAGGAAAAGTCTTCAGCCCTCCTGAAAAGGCAACTCTTCCCGGGTAGACAATTTACTTATTAAGAACATCACCACCTGCTGCCCGGCAGGTGGTGATTTGTTGCATAAACTAACTGTAGGAAAAGAAGAAAGGTATCGAACAACAGCTTTAAGGAGAAAAAGCTGAAACGATATTCACCTTACTCAAGCGCGAGCAGTTCTGCAATATTCTTTGCTCCCTCCTCATCCATGGGAGCAGGAACATCAGCGAATAATTCCCAGGTTTCCACGTGAGTGATGGTCTCACCTGGCTCAAATACCTTGACCGGTGCAAGTGTTTCCAGCTCGATGAATTGATCATTGCAATAACACTCGCAAGAACATCCAAAATCGCTGTAACGCGCATTCGGATCGAAATCTGCGCGCTTTACAAAGAGGATCCCTTGCCGCCAATACGCCAACCATCCTCGCGGGTTGGGAAAACCGATCTTGAAAGGCGTCTTCATGTTCGCGTTGAGCAGGAGAAAACTCCGCCCAAGGGTCAGGTATGGTGACGCCAAATCGGTATATGGCCATACCGCCAGCATGCGGTTTGGCAGCAGATTCGTTGGGGTAAGTGTTTGCGGTAAAATCGCCACTCCCCCGGTCTTCAACTGGGTGATTGCCCAGGCAGAATATTCGATGGATGCGGTACCAAGGTTAACTAGTTTATGAGTCACCGTCACTTTTGGACGGTCCGCATCCAAGGTAAAAAGGAGAGATTTCTCGATGCCGGTTTCATGCTCAACAGATTTCTTCACCAAGATTCCGTCCCGTGTGCCAGTAACTTCCACCGGTTGATCATCGAGGCCGTATGAGAACATCGGATCTTCAGGGGTCAGCCACAAGCGGTGACCGCCATAAAAGTGATAAGCTTTACCGTCCGGACGCATCGAAGTGGTATCCGGCAATTCAGCAAAAAGGTTCTCACTTCCCCGAAGTCTTAAAGACGAAACACGGGGCCCGATCGTTTCGGGGATGAGTAACTCCAATTCAGAGTTTTCTATTGCGATGCAATCCTGGTTTTGAAATGTTGTCTTCCTCATTCGCGTTGGGTCCCGTTTTTATTGACCATAATAGGCATTTTTGCCGTGTTTGCGTAAAAAGTGCTTATCCAGAAGCTCTTTTGGTAATGAATTCAGCCCGGGGTTTAAAGTCAGGGCGTGGTATTGCATGAAGGCAACCTCTTCCAACACCACTGCATTTTCAACCGCGCTTTTTGGCGTGGCTCCCCAACAGAATGGGCCGTGGTTCGCCACCAGCACCGCGGGGATGGCCGATGGGTCACTGCCGGTGAATGTTTCGATGATCACCTTCCCCGTCTCCTTTTCATAATCGCCGTTGATCTCAGCAACAGTCAGAGAGCGGGTGCAGGGAACTGATCCGTAAAAATGATCGGCGTGGGTTGTTCCGGTTGGTTCGATCGATCTGGCTGCCTGCGCAAAACTCGTCGCCCAGCGGCTGTGTGTGTGAACGATGCCACCGATCTCAGAAAAAGCTTTGTAGAGCTCGATATGCGTTGCCGTATCCGATGAAGGCTTCAAATTCCCTTCAACCACTTTGCACTGCAGATCAACCACAACCATTTTTTCAGCTGTGAGTTCGTCGTATCTGACTCCGGAAGGTTTGATCACGATCAGACCGCTGTTCCGGTCAATCCCAGAAACATTTCCCCAGGTGAACACGACCAGGTTGAAGTCCGGCAGCGAAAGGTTGGCCTCAAGGACTTGTTCCTTCAACAACTCGAGCATATTACCTCAATTTCCAAACCAGATCATTGACCATCAATTTTTGTTTGAGGGTTTCGGTGGTGGTATTTTCATCGAGATGAACGAACTCGATATCCATTATCTCAGCCCAATCCTCAAGCATTTGTGCTGACGCATCGAAGGATAACACAGTATGATGCGCGCCGCCGGCTGTGATCCATTGACGGATGCCTTCGCGCAGGTTGGGTTTGATCTTCCACATCACTCTGGCGACCGGCAGGTTTGGCATGGTCATGATCGGCTTGACACACTCAATATCTTGAACAATCATTCGCATCCGACCGCCCATATCGATCAATGACACTACAATGGCATCTCCCGGATGCCCCTCGAAGACCAGGCGCGCGGGTGGCTCACGGTCACCGATGCCCAAAGGATGAACTTCGATGCGCGGTTTTGAAGCGGCGATGGATGGGCACACCTCAAGCATGTGCGCGCCCAGGGAGTATTCATGATCCTTCTGATAATGATACGTGTAATCTTCCATGAAAGAGCTGCCGCCCTTGAGCCCCTGGGTCATGGCCTTGACGATATGGACCATGGCGGCCATCTTCCAATCGCCTTCGGCTCCGTATCCATACCCATTCTGCATCAAATGCTGTGAAGCGATGCCGGGCAACTCTTCCATCCCCCAGAGGTCTTGGAAGGTGTTCGCGTACGCGGAAGCATTTTCACGTTTCAGGATGCGCTCAATGGCAATCTCTTCTTTTGCCTGATAAACAACCGCGTGAAGGTCATCTGTCTTGATGTCATAGGCTTTTCGATACTCTTCGACTTTTGCCTGGGCTTCAGCTTCAGTCACTTTGCCGATCTCGCTGGCAAGCTCCCCAACCGGCCAGGTATTCACCTGCCAGCCCAATTTGATCTGCGCTTCCACCTTATCGCCTTCAGTGACGGCAACTTCTCGCATATTGTCGCCAAAGCGGACCAGTGAAAGGTTCTGGCTGACCTTGTACCCTACCGCGGAACGCATCCACTCGCCCAGTTCCTTTAAAACAGCTTCATCTTTCCAATGGCCTACAACCACTTTTCTATGCAGGCGCAACCTGGCTCCAATAAACCCATGCTCGCGGTCGCCGTGAGCGGCCTGGTTCAGGTTCATAAAATCCATGTCGATTTCATCGTTGGGAATTTCAACATTGTACTGGGTGGCAAAATGGCAGAATGGCTTTTGCAGTCTGGTCAATCCATTAATCCACATCTTCGAAGGTGAAAAAGTATGGCACCAGGTTACGATCCCGGCGCATTTTTCATCATAATTTGCCTCTTTAATGATGGCGGTTACTTCTTCGTTTGATTTGATCGCACCCTTATAAATTAACTTGCAGGGAATATTCGGACTTGCATCGATAAAATCAGCCATTTCTTGCCCCCGACGGGCAATCGTGGTCAAGACGCCTTCACCATATAATAGTTGTGAACCCACGACAAACCAGATTTCTTGTTCCTTGATTGATATCATCCCATACTCCCGAAAATAAACTAAAAAGACTAAAACTTTATTTCTGCGCCATCATATCTACTGCTGTCCGTTCAATTGCCAGACCTTTGATAAATCGTCCCATGAATTGCCTGAAACCCTCAACATCAACCGGATCCGGTTGCACAGTGAACCGGTTATCGTTGGCAAACACCTGTTGTGAAAGATACTCTTCCAAAGATTGCTCATCTACCCGCTTGCATGCATACGCTGCCAGCAAGGCGATTCCC
>CAYWCH010000196.1:0-1827 GCA_964456715.1 uncultured Anaerolinea sp.
AACCAGTCGTGTTGCTGGTGCAGAGCATAACACAAAATCAGCCTGTGCGTGAGTGTGTTTCCGGCACAGGCTGATCACTTATGATGGTTTGGTTACTTTTCGAAAATGCCCTTCTCGAGCGGCAGCCACCAGGTAAACCCGAACAACATGTTCTTGAGGATGATCCTGCGGTCGGTGAGGCCTTTCTTGTGACCCACCTTCATGGCGGTCTTCATTTCAGAGAGATGGACCATCATCAACAGGAGAAAAAGCGTCCATCCCAGCCAGGAGAGATTGAACATGTACCCAAAACCGATTAACACCACATAAAGCAGGATGGTTGAGATCTCGATCAAGATCCAGGTGATCTTACCCAGTTTCATAGGCGCCTCGCTCAAGGGATAAAAGTTGCCAGGATGGCCCTGTTCTCAATGGCACACAGCTTGCGGATCTCCGCCTTGTTTAATGGAGCGAATGGCTCGTGAATGTAATCAAGCTGCTGTTCCGCTTCACTCAACGGACGGGTTTCATATAGTATATCCTCATTCCCCAGCGGGATATCGAGGCGGATGCCCTGGCGGTAGAACTTCTTGCGCCGTTCACAGACCTGCAGGGTTGCCAGCAGCGCCGGCAGCAGGTAGCGGTTGCGCACCGGGCTCATGATGGCACACAGCGTGCCCGTCATCAGATGCAGGGTGGCGTGCTGCGAGTTCGGGAATGGCATGCAGCCGTCGATATGGTTGGTAACAATGTTCTTCAGGTGGCGGGCACAACTCCCGATCGCCAGCTTTTTCCCCGGTATGGCTTTGATCTCTTCCAGGCTGTACGGCTTGCCGCTGGCGTCGTAATAATAAACCTGTCCGTCGTTCGCCTGTGCTCCGGCGCCCAGGATCACGGTCATCTTGAAGTTCCGTTTTTGCCCTTCGTGCAGGAACATGGCAAAGGCATATCGCGTGCTGGCCAGGCACCCGCCCATGCAGGTGTATTCCATGTCGCGCATCCGCTCCGCCGGCAGGCTCAAGTCAGTTCCGGGTTTGGGCGCGTTGTTTTTGCTGTGACCCACCAGCACTTTCACGTTCGGGAAATTCTTTGCCATCCACGAACCGGTCAAAGAAGCCTCGGCGGGCGTGAACTTAAAGACCTTCTCCTCCCCCAACACGGTCACCTTTGGATCGTTGAAGCCGACAGCGTCCGCGGCTCGCATAAGCGCGATGTTTTTCGGATCGAAACCCATCATTCGTGTGGCCACGCGGTCGGTTTCCACGCTCTGGTTGCCGCTGACGATCACACGGCTCTCCACCGGCGCCGGTGGCGCCGGGCAATCCCCCGCCCCGCCGATGATGCCGTCGATCACCACCAGGTCGGCCTTGAAGAGGAAGAGCATGTCCACAAGCTTCTGATCGATGGCGTGGTTGTGATTGCGCTGGCGCAGGTTGTAGGTGATGGTGCCCATGGCATTCTTGAATCCGAGTGTGACGCCCGTGTACAGGTTCGTTTTCGTCTTGGGGATGGAGATATAAAAAGCCTCCCCTCGCACCACTTCGCTGAAGATGCGCGGCACGACGATCTCTTTCATCACCTTTGCCCTGGGCAGCAGGTAGCGGTCGGTGGCCTGCTCTTCGAGCGCCACCAGTTCCACTTTGCGGTGTTTGGCCAGGCGGTCCAGCCCCGAGATCTTGAACGAAGCGCGCGTGGGCATGCCGCGCCCCGAAGAGCCGCAGGCCACCAGTTCGATGGTGGGATCCACCCACTTCATGGTCTTGGCTGTTTCCGCAGCGATGCGGCCGTATTCTTCGGCGGTTTTACGGCCAATCTGCCAGGGACCATCCATCTCGTTGCCCAGGCACC
>CAYWCH010000196.1:1837-5301 GCA_964456715.1 uncultured Anaerolinea sp.
GCGTTCACGGCGTTCATTGACATGGCGAGCCCCATGAAATCGATCACCGCGTCGATCACGCGGGGATCGGTCGATTCGGGAGAATCTTTTTGCACAGAACCGAGATCGTGAAACACACAAACCAGGTTGGGTTTAATGATGACCTTTTTGCCTTTGATCTTCTCGGTAAAGTGGGTGTTTTCGTCAAGCTGGCGCAGGTTCTCACTCACCGCGGCCTTGATGGCCTGCACATCCTCACGCGCATCGTAAGCCGGGGTACCGTATTCACCCGGCAGCGAAACATAATCGTGAAGATAGTCGATCGGACGGGCATGGGTGATCACAACAAAACTGTGGGAATCAGTCTTCAAGCACATGTTAAGATCCTTCCAGAAGCAAAATGAGTTTGCAGGTATGGGATCAAATGCAATGATCGGGCGGTTATGTGGATTACCAATACTTGCTTAATGCAATTATATCCTAATTATCAAACCGGAAGGTTCAGTCAAAGCGCGAATTTTGTGGTTACTTGATCTTGTCTGAAACGCCCAACCAACGGTGCAGGTTTTCGATCGTATGCAGCAACTTGTTGGTGTCTTCCGAGCTCATTTCCTGCAGGTTTTGATTGACGCGGTTATAGCTGTAATCTTCAATTTTTTGAACCATCTTTTCGCCATCGGGCAGAAGCACGATCTGAATACCGCGTCGGTCTTTCGTATCCTGGCTTTTGCTCACCAGCTTCTTTTCAACCATGCGGGTCACCAGACGGCTGCATTTGAACATGGGAAGGTTCATTTCTTCGGCAATGCCATTAAGGTGAACCCGCGGGTTGCGCCTCAGATACTGAAGTACATAGATCTCTTCATAGCCCAACCCAAACTGGTTTTCCAGACCTCGTTCATAATGAAAAACGGTGCGCATGACAAGGTAGAGGTCTTCATCTACTTTGTTCCTGGATAGGTTCGTCATCTTTTCCTCTACTCTCTTTACCTTTTATGCAATTAAATCTACTATAACATTAAATGATAGTGGTTAATTGCATGTATTTATTCAAACCTCCACAAATCAACGGTTGATAATTTTATCGCTTTTCGTTATCATAGTAATGAGAGCACCAAACCGCATTATGGGTGGCAAGCGTCCTTCCCTGGTTGACGAGAATTGACCCCGTTTACGAGCGCCCTGCATCCCTCTGGCAGAGACTTTGTCTATTGATCTATTTAGGAGGGTAAAATGGTTTCGATGGCTTCACTGACCAGGTATTTGGAAAGCACCCGATCACCCGTCGGTTGTACTGATCTTCGAGCAACTGGAAGATATCCTGGGAGATTACCTCCCCAACAGTGCCCGCCAGGATGAAAACTGGTGGGCAAACAAAACAAACACCCCCTGGGGCAATGCCGGGTGGCAGGTGGGCGAGTTGAACCTGGAGGAAGGCTGGGTGGTCTTTAAGAAAACATGATTCACAGCAATGATGGATTATCCATCTCACATTAACAGGGCAGACCCGGAGAGCCAATCCTCTTGTTCCGGGCACAGGATTTTTAAACTAATAATCCACAAGAAGTTGTCATGATGTTTACGATTAATAAATTGGAGGGAAAGTAATGAAGAAGTTTTTGTTTGTCATTTCAGTAATTTGTGTACTCGTTTTAAGTTTGGGGCTTTCCGCCTCTGACGTTCTGGCTGCCGGCAGTGAATGGAGCTCCGGCACCGATGTAGCCATCAATCTCGACGCCAATCCGATCCCCGAACCATGGCTGCAACTCTTCGGCAACGGTGTGAAAGTGAATGACCCCACCCAGCTCTGCCACTCGTTCAGAGAAGGTGCCTTCGGATGGACACCGGTGATCTACCAGTCGAGCGAAAACGGCTGGATCGCGCTACAAACGACCAATGAAAAAGCCGGCGCCGAGGCTGAGAACCAGGCTTGCGCTTTCGCGCCTTCAGCCGGCACTTACGCCCTGTTTGCATACTTCACCAAACCCGATACAGCATCTGGATGTGCTTATGACACCACATTATGGTCTGTGTATTTCTGGAATGCGGGTGAAGATGACATGTATCCCGGTTATGAGGGTTACTACCTTTACGCAACCGTGACGGGGCTTCCTGAAGGAACGCGGGTGACCTACAAGCTGCTCGAGGGTTTCGAAGGACTGACGATCGCTCCCCAAGGCACCGCTTTTACCTATGACTATAATGATGACGGCGAGTACATCTACGCCGATTTCATGGCTTCACCGGTGGAAACCACCATCGGCGGTTTGGCCACCTTCAAGATCACGGCCGCAGGATGCTCCTTTGTTGATGAAATCTATATTAACATCCCAGGCCCCGGTGTCTACTAGGGCGAGGGTGGTTGTGTTTATTAAATGATCTATTGGAAGAGTATATACTCTTTAAAAATCACGTAAAAAAGAGGGAGAATAATGAACAAGAAAATTGTCATCTTTGTTTCATTGTTGCTTGTCGTCGCAATGAGCCTTGGTTTCACCCCAGGGACAGTTCTGGCAGCCGGCAGCGAATGGAGCTCCGGCACCGATGTAGCCATCAATCTCGACGCCAATCCGATCCCCGAACCATGGCTGCAACTCTTCGGCAACGGTGTGAAAGTGAATGACCCCACCCAGCTCTGCCACTCGTTCAGAGAAGGTGCCTTCGGATGGACACCGGTGATCTACCAGTCGAGCGAAAACGGCTGGATCGCGCTACAAACGACCAATGAAAAAGCCGGCGCCGAGGCTGAGAACCAGGCTTGCGCTTTCGCGCCTTCAGCCGGTACCTACGCCCTGTTTGCATACTACACCAAACCCGATACAGCATCTACATCTAAATGCGCTTATGACACATCCGACTGGTATTTTGATTACTGGTATGTGTTTGACAATGACATGTATCCCGATGCTGAGGGTTACTACCTGTACGCAAACTTGCCGGGACTTCCTGAAGGAATGCAGGTGACCTACAAATTGCTCGAGGGTTTCGAAGGATTGACGATCGCTCCCAATGGTTCCACCTTTACCTATGACTTTTATGGTAACGGCCAGTACATTTACGCCGATTTCATGGCTTCAACGGTGGAAGCCACCGACAGCGGTTTGGCCACCTTCAAGGTCACGGCCGCGGGATGCTCCTTTGTTTACGAACTCTATATATACGCCACATAATCCGATCCCTGCGCTGATGGTGGTTGTGTTTATTACGTATTGAAAAGATATGGAGAAGCGGTTCGAGTTGACCTCGAACCGCTTTTTTATGCTTACCAGCGGGAACCTACTCCACCGGATTACACGCTCACAAAACCAGTTCATTTCAAAATTTGATCAAAAGGCAATGTTGTGTTTATTTCCACCAGAATTATTCCCTCACCGCAGCCTACTCAGCCGCGTTTATACCGGTACTGCAACCTGTAATGCCAATTAATCCTGCAGAATGAGATTTCTTCCAAATACTATACCCCATCAGTCAAAGGTGATACTCCC
>CAYWCH010000197.1:0-4847 GCA_964456715.1 uncultured Anaerolinea sp.
TCGGACTCGTAGGCCAGCTTCAACTGCGCCTGGCGCGCCAGGTCGGCCATGTACCCATAGGCGGTGAGGGTGACGGCTGCGGCGGGAGCCCCTTTGACAGAGAAACTAATAAATGGATAACGTTTTTGGGAATCGTCCGCGCTGTAGCTGACGCTCACGTCAAAATCAGAGAGGTCTTTCGCGCCGAGCATGGGCATCAGATACTGCAGCTTGTTCTCGACGAACAGGATCGGGGAATTGCCCTCGATGATAACCTTTTGCAGCAGCCCGCCGGCGCAATCACCGCACTGCGGCAGGTTAAAGTTCAGCGGCGCGACCACGGTGAGACCGGGCACGCCGAGATAGAGTTTCTCAAGGGTCTGCGAATGGGTGGGACCGTAGCCGCGCCTTCCGCCCATGGGAGCGCGGATCACCAGCGGCAGATCAACGCTGTCGTTGTACATCCAGCGGAACTTGGAGATGTGGTTGATGATCTGGTCGGCCAGCAGGGTGACGAAATCACCGAACATGATCTCGAGCACCGGCTTCAGTCCGCGCAGGGCCAGCCCGGCGCAGACGCCGCCCAGTCCGGCTTCGGAGATGGGGGTGGTGAGCACCCGGTCGGGGAAGGCTGTCGAGCAGCCTTTGGTCACCCTGAAGGCGCCGCCGTAGGGGTCGAGGATGTCCTCGCCGAGCAGCAGCACGCGCTCGTCCTGCTTCATAGCGGCCAGGAGCGCGGCATTCAACGATTCCAACACGGTGCGGCTCATCGGGCGACCTCCAGGGTGGGGGTCGGGTCGGCCATGGCAAGATCGAACGCCATTTGCACTTCCGCATCCACTTCGGTGTGTACTGAACTGAGGCTATCAGCAGGCAACCGCGCTGCAGAAATCTTCAGTGGGTCGCGGGAGGCGCGCAAATGCTCCACCTCGGCGGGTTCGCGGGTATCGTCCCCCTTGGAGTGGGCCGAGAAGCGTGCCGTGTTCAGGATGAGCGCCTGGGGTCTGCCCTCGGCGCGAATCTCATCCAAAATGCTCTCTGCGGCGGTGCGTACCTGCAGCACGTCGCTGGTATCCAGTTCGGTGGCTCTAACGTTGAATGACTCGAAACGCGCCGGGATGCTCCCGGCCAGCGCCTGGGTGGTCAGCGTGGTCTGGGCAATGTGGTTATTCTCGACGACCACCAGCAGCGGCAGCGACCAGAGCGAAGCCATGTTGAGCGCCTCATAAACCACTCCCTGCCCCAGGGTGCCGTCGCCGATGAAAACGACCACAACCGCCCCGCTGCCTTTGCGCTTCTCGGCCATGGCCATGCCGGCCGCGATGGGGACAATGCCGCCCTGCACGCCGTTGGAGAACAGGTTGCGCCAGTGCAGGTGCTGCGATCCGCCGCGCCCGCCGCAGACGCCGGTGGCCTTGCCCATTAATTCAGCAAAGAGGGCGCGCATTTCCCCGCCATAGGCCAGGAAATGCCCGTGGCAGCGGTGGTTGGTGACGATCACGTCCTGCGGGTTCAACAGACCAATGATGCCGACCGCGTCGGCTTCTTCGCCGATGTAGGTGTGGGTCGTTCCTGAGAACACGCCGCGCTTGAACTCCTCCAGCACGGTCTCTTCGAACCGGCGGATGCGGTACATGCTGCGGTAAAGGGTTAATTCGTCATTCATCTCAGAGTTTTTCCGGTAATTCTGCCAAAAAACGCCACGGCTTGGACTTCCACGGTTCAGGCACCGAATCGATGCCGATGCGCGGGGTGGTCCTTACCTTATCCTCGCTGATCTCTTCGCCTGCCTCGATCCACAGACCGCTGTTCCGGTCGCACAGCGAAAAGCCGTTCAGGCTGCCGTCGATGCGGAGCGCTTGTGTCAATTTGGCTGGGCCGTTGCACCATTGCGAGCGCGGAAAGCGTCCGCGGCGCAGGGCCATGTCTTCCAGGCCTTCGTCAGGCCGGATCGCGCGGATCAGCACCGCGGCAGGGTAATCCACCGCGCCGGTGACGGCATTGATGCACCAGTGCATGCCGTAGGTGAAGTACACGTAAGCATGTCCGGCCGGACCGTACATCACCGCGTTGCGCGGGGTGCACCCGCTTTTGGCGTGGCAGGCCAGGTCTTCCTCCCCGCGGTAGGCTTCGACTTCGACAATGATGCCCGAAAGCCGCTGCCCGTCCAGGCTGCGCACAAGGCGCTTGCCCAACAGGTGCCGCGCCACCAGGGTGACCTCCTGTTCGTAGAAGTCACGGGAGAGAAGGCTCATATGGTAAATTATACTCAATCCAATGAGGGGTTATTCAGCTTTTGACTTGTTTTCGGAAAAGAAATGCTCCATGGTTTTGGTCAATCCATCGGCCAACGGGGTAATGGGCATGTAGTTCAGCTTCTCCTGCGCCAGGGTGATGTCAGCGCAGAGGCGGCTCAGCCCACCCTCGTTGCGCATGTTGGTCAGCACCTCGGGGTGACCGCCGGTGACCTCGAGCACTTCGTGGATCAACTCATGCATACTCACTTCGCTGCCGCTGCCGATGTTGATGGTCTCGCCGTCCACGTCCTTGGCGGTTGCGGCAGCCACCATGGCATCGACCACGTCATCCACGTAGACGAAGTCGCGGGTTTGATTGCCATCGCCGTGGACAACGATGGTACCGTTCTCCCAGGCTTGCCGCAGAAAATTGGGGATGACCGGTGTGTGCACCGGCGGCACGCGCTGACCGGGCCCGTAGGCATTGAAGATGCGCAGACAGACTGTTTGAATACCATACTGGGCGCCAATGGTCTTGACGTAATACTCGGCGGAGAGCTTGGAAACGGCGTAGGGTGAGCGCGGATTGGGTATGGCGTTTTCGCGCACGGGCTGGTGGGGTTGGTTGCCATAGACCGTGCCTGACGAGGCCAAGATCACCCTGCTGATGCCCACATCGCGGGTAGCTTCCATGAGGGTCACCGTTCCGCCCACGTTGACGGCGTTGTATTCGCGCGGGTAGAGCACCGACTCCGGCACGCTCACGCGCGCGGCCAGATGATAGACACAATCGACTTCACGTAAATAGGTCCAGAATTTACTGCGTTCGTTCACATCCCCCCGCACGAACTTGACTTCCTTTACCAGCTTCTTGGGATCACCATACGAGAGGTCGTCGATTCCCAATACGTTATGACCCTCAGACACCAGCCGATTTGCCAGCGCCGAGCCAAGGAATCCCGCTGCTCCTGTGATCAAAAAATTCATAATTGCTGCTTCTCTTAAAAACCTGTTTTCAGATTATAGCACGGCGAAAAAAAACAGTTTCTTAAAAATGGATAAAGAGTTGTGGAGATTTTTCGTTCAACCGGTCATTATCGCCAGCAGCGCGCTTTTCTCATTCCCGCTTAAAAAGGCAATTTCGAGCGCGTTTAGCTGCAACTGGTGCATCATGGCCTCATCGAGGCCGGCTTTTGGAGCAGCCACGTTGTACTCATAATGCAGGTCGATGGCGCTGATGCCAGGGTCGTCGGTATTGATCGTGGCGGGCATGCCGCGTTCGAGGAAGAGTTTAAGCGGATGGCTGGCGAAATCTGCCACGGTGGTAGTCTGCACGTTGCTGGTAAGATTGCACTCGATGCCAATGCGGTGTTCCAGCAAGTAATCCATCAGCGCGGGGTCCTCGGGGGCATGCACGGCGTGACCGATCCGTTCGGCGCCCAGATCGCGCAGGGCCTGCCACACGCTCTCCGGACCGGCTGCTTCGCCGGCATGGACGGTGATGTGCCAGCCCGCGTCGCGCGCCTTTTTGAAGTGATCTACGAATAATTCTCCGGGGAAGTGCGCCTCGTCTCCGGCCAGATCGAGTGCCGTGATCTCGTCCTTGCAGCTCAGCAACGCGTCCAGTTCCTTCCGGGCAAGCTCGGGGCCATAGTGGCGCGAGAGGATACCGATCTGGTTGGCGCGTACCCCGAACTCCCGTTCGGCGGTACGGAGTCCATCCGTCACGGCTTCGACGACTCCGGCAGCCTGGAGCCCGTGCGCCTCAGCCATGAACCAGGGGCTGTAACGATATTCCACGTAATCCACCCCTTCAAGCGCCTGGTCCTGTACGTTCTCGAAGGCAACGCGCCGGCAGGTTTCGTAATCCACCAGGATGCCGGTCATCCACTCAAAGCGCTCGATGAAAGCCATGATGCCCGGCTGCGGGGTGGACACCTGCACGTATGGCCGCAGCCCTTCCAGCGTTTTGGCGGGCAGCGCCAGATTGTGCTTGAGACCGACATCAAGGATGGTCTCGAGTCGGATACTGCCGTCGAGATGGTGATGCAGATCGATCAAGGGGAGTTTGGGGTCGATCATTTTCGCTCCTGCGGGGGTGAGTTATGGCTTGATGGCGGTGAGCTTGATGCCGAGGGAAACGCAATAAGCGGTCAGTTCATCGATAATTTCCTGCGGCGGCAGGGTGAGATAAATGGTCCCCTCGGGTACCTGCCCACCCAGGTCCATGCCGCTCCAGATCACCTCTTCAGCGGCGGGCAACCGGCTGAGCAACTGCTTCAAGTCATCCATGCCCACCACGGTGACCTTGACGTAGCCGTCACCGCTTACAACATTCCCGGGCGCGATGATCTCTTCAAAAGCAATCCCGGCATTCGTTCCGGTGACCAGGGTGAAGTACCAATCCTCCTCCACCTGCCAGGAAAACAGACTGTATCCTTTCATGGAATGCGGCAGGCTGGCGGGGATTTCGACGGCAGCCTGTTTAGCAGTCGCGGCAATTGTAGCCGTCGTTATGGCAGGGGCGGTGTTCGTCGGTTCGAGTGCGCCCAGGGTACCCTGCGCTTCGGCAGTGACCGTTTGATATGAATCGGTGATCGGCGACCAGTTGGACCGGCTGGCCGGCCGTTC
>CAYWCH010000197.1:4857-5265 GCA_964456715.1 uncultured Anaerolinea sp.
TCGCAGGCAGCCAGGGACGTGAGCAGCAGCACAACGACAAGGCACAGACAGAGCGCCAGTCGCTTAGCAGGGACTTTATTCATCTTTACCCTTGATTTCGTATGACATGAGCACGATCTCCGGACGAGTCTTCCACCCGGCGCCCTGCCAGAACTTCAAACCGCTCTCATTCGAGCCAAATACCATGATGTGGCTCTTGTCGATACCGAAATCCTTGAGCGCCTGCAGGCTGCGGTCGAGCAGCCTTCTGCCGATGCCCTTGCGGCGCAGGTTCGGGTCAACGGCCAGGTGATAGAGGTAACCGCGGCGTCCGTCGTTGCCGCACAGGATGGTGCCAATAATGGTCCCCGCTTCAACAGCCACAAAACAGAAACCGGCGTTGCGTTCCAAGAACCGCTTCATCGGGCA
>CAYWCH010000198.1:0-5257 GCA_964456715.1 uncultured Anaerolinea sp.
AATGTCACTTGAATATAAACCTAAATTTGCTATACTGATAATTGGCTGGTGGTTTTACTAGATTATCCAAGGAAAACATGAATACTCCCATACAACCCCTGCAAGTGGAAAGCCTGAAAGATGCCTGCATCTCGCGCCTGGAGCAGCTGATCCTCTCCGGCGAATTGAAAGCCGGCGAACACCTGCCCGCTGAGCGCGACCTGGCTGTCAAGCTCGGTGTGAGTCGCCCGGTGCTGCACGAAGCACTGGTCGATCTGGCAGCCAAGGGGCTGGTGACCATCCAACCCCGGCGCGGGGTGGTGGTAAACGACTACCGCCAGTCCGGATCGATGGCGATCCTTTCTTCACTGCTCAGTTATCACCAGGGAGAATTCGATCCGGCCTTCACCGACAGCCTGTTCGAGATGCGCATGCTGATCGAATCCGAGACCGCCCGGCTGGCTGCGATCAAGGCAACCCCGGAACAACTGGCTCATTTGCAAGAACTCATGGTTGCTGAAAAAGCTGCTGACCGGAACGATATCGCCACCCTCACCAAACTTGATTTCGATTTCCATCTGCAGATCGGCCTGGCTTCACAGAACCACATTTATCCCCTCATCCTCAACTCATTCAACGCCGTCTACACCCACTTCACCGGGCTTTTCTTCGAAGGCTGTCATGGTTCCTCTATACTGGATGAGGTATTTACCTTCCATCAACAATTGATCGATTCGATCCGTCAGGGCAAACCGGAAGAAGCCGCGCGGATCATGACCGCCCTGCTCGCGCATGGCTCTCAGCATTTATTGGCACACATGCAAGAAACCACGAAAAAGGAGTAAAAGATGGTAACCGTTGCTTACGATAAACCGAAATATACAATCAAGCAGCCGAAAAATCTCTCAGACCGCGTGCGCTGGCTGAGAGATTACTATTTCCAGGGTGTGGACCGCAAATGGAACAACGAGTTCACCACCTGGACCACCGGCACCCCATGGGATTTTCAGTTCAATGAGATGACCTTTTACATCGTGCCGGAAACCTATTTTTACATCCCCACCTTCCGCTCCTCATTCAACCAGACCGCGAAGGTCGTGGAGCTCTGCCCGGATTTCTGGAAGATGAGCCTGCCCGAGCGCCGCGCCTGGTTCCTGCGCGAGGTCATGGTCAAATACGTTCCCAAGGAAGTCCAGCCCGGAGACCTGATCGCCGGCGGCCGCTTCAACGTGGAAACCTCGATGTGTCTGACCAAAAAGGAAGCCGCTGAATTCGATCGCCTCGTCTCAGCCAAGGGCGGAGCCCGCGAAGCCATGCTCTGGTATCACAACCACGGTTTCGGCAACTGCGGCGCCACCAGCGGACACCTCGTGGTGGGCTACGGCGAGGTCATCAAGAAAGGCTGGAAGGGCATCCACGAAGATATACAGAAGAAGTATGACGCGCTCAGCCCGGCCGATAAAAAGGGCAAGAAAGGCGCCCAACTGCGCGCCATGCTGACCGCATCCACGCTGCCCGGCGATCTGGGTAAGGAATACGCCAAAACCCTGCGCGGATTGGCCGGCAAGGAAGCCAGCAAGCCCCGCCAGGAAGAAATGAAGCAGATGGCCGCCAACCTGGACCGCGTGCCCTGGGAAGCCCCCTCGACATTCTGGGAAGCGCTGCAATCCCTGTGGCTCAGCCACATGCTCGTCATGTCCGATGAGAATTATCCCGGCCCCGGCACCTCCTTTGGCCGCTTCGACCAGTACATGTACCCGCTGTGGCAGAAATCGCTCGACGAGGGCATGGACCGCGAATTCGGCAAGGAACTGCTCAAGTGCTTCTGGGTTAAATGCAACTATGCCTACGACGCCATGATCAAGACCGGTCCGGCCGGTGTCACCGCCGGTTACGGTCAACTGCTGACCATCGGTGGAGTGGGCGCGGGTGGCAAGGACATGACCAACGACCTCACCTACGCCGTCATGGAGGTCATTGACGAGATGACCCCCATCCTCGAACCCAAGCCCAATGTGCGACTGCACCGCGGCTCCCCGGAGAAACTGCTCAACAAGGTCGTCGACATGGTCTCCAGCAGTCAGGGCGCGCCATTCCTGTTCAACTTTGATGAGCGCTCGATGGCCGGCATGATGCTCGAAGCGCGCAAGGCCGGTGTGGAGAAGCTGATCAACGAGAACACCGTCTTCGATTACGCCCCTGTCGGCTGCCTGGAAAATACCATGGCGGGCAACGACCGTTCCGGCACCGTGGACAACAACCTGAACCTGCTGAAAGCTGTCGAACTGACCCTCACCGGCGGCTACGACATGTTCCCCTACGTCGATTCGATCAGCGGCAAGGCCGAACCGCTCAAATTGGTGGGTGAAGCCACCGGCGATCCGCGCAGCTTCACCACCTGGGAGCAGTTCTGGCAGGCTTACGCGCTGCAGACAAAATCCATCGTCAAGCGCAGCGTGGAGCTCTATGAGCGCTCCGAATCTGTCCGGGCACGCTACTTCCCGACCCCCTACCTCTCATGCCTCACCAAGGGCTGCGCTGAAAGCGGCAAAGACATCAACGAGGGCGGCGCCGAGTTGGGCTTCGTCACCGTTGAGGCAGTCACCTATGCCACCACGGTCGATTCGCTGCTGGCAGTGAAATATCTCGTCTACGACAAAAAGGTCTGCACCATGGACGAGTTGGTGAAAGCCCTGCGCGACAACTGGGTGGGTCACGAGAAACTCCAGACCATCGCCCTCAACAAGGCACCCAAGTACGGTCGGGATGACGACGCCAGCGACGCCATGGCTGAACAGGTGATGGAACTTTGGACGGAAGAGACCTGGAAATACAAAACCAATTCAACCAACCGCCAGTTCCGTCCCGGCATGCTGAGCTGGAATTACTGGATCGCCTACTCCGACATCCTCCCCGCCAGCCCGGACGGGCGCGCCAAGGGCAAATTCCTCTCCAACGCCATCTGCCCCTCCGACGGCGCAGACATCAAGGGCCCAACCGCGAACGTCAACTCGGTGGGCAAGGCCATGGGCGGCAAGGCTGCCGATGGCAAGGGCGATTGGGAGGAATACCTGAACCGCCTTCCCAACGGCGCCAGCCATACCATCACCTTCAACCCCTCCCTGCTGCGTGACCCCGAGCACAAGGAAAAATTCAAAGCTTTCATCAAGGGTTATATCGAGAACGGCGGCTCGGCACTGCAGATCAACATCCTCGACGCGGCCATGTTGCTCGAAGCGCAGAAGCACCCCGAAGACTACCGCCACCTGCTGGTGCGCGTGACCGGCTACAACGCCTACTTCACCGTCATCGGCAAGGAACTTCAGGACGAGATCATCGCCCGCGAAAGTCACAACCTGTGCTGACCATGGACGACGTCATGACCGACACCACCACCGGCTTGATCCTGCACCTGCAGCGCCTTTCCACAGAAGACGGCCCCGGACTGCGTACCACCGTCTTCTTCAAGGGCTGCCCGCTGCACTGCCAATGGTGCCACAACCCTGAGTCCATCTCGCCCAAAGCTGAGATCCAGTGGCTGGCCGTGCGCTGCATTGGATGCAATAGTTGCATCGAGGCCTGCGTGCAAAATGCGCTCACCCGCAGCGAGGAGGGCATCCTGCGCGACCGCACACTGTGCACCGTCTGCGGCGCCTGCGCTGAAGCCTGCCCCAGCGGCGCCATGGAGATACTCGGTGTCTCCGCCACTGTGGATGAACTGGTCAATGAATTGTGCAAAGACCGGGCCTACTTCGAAAAATCTGGCGGGGGCGTCACCTTCTCGGGTGGGGACCCCACCCTGCAGCCGGCCTTTGCGCTGAGTCTGGCAATGCAGCTTAAGGCAAAAGGACTGCCGGTGGCTCTGGATACCTGCGCCCTATGCAGCCGGACCACACTCGAAAAACTTTTCCCCTGGTTCGATACATTATTGGTCGATCTCAAGTTGATCGACCCGGTAGAACATCAGCGCTGGACCGGCGCGCCGTTGGAACCCATCCTCGCCAACCTGAACTGGCTGGTGGAAGAGATCCGCTCCCGCGCGCCCGAAAAACTGCTGTGGATCCGCACCCCGCTGATCCCCGGTGCCACGTACACGCAGGCAAACCTGACCGGCATCAGTGCCTGGCTGGCCGCCAACATCGGCAGCACCGCCACGCGCTGGGAACTGTGTGCCTTCAACAATCTGTGCCTCGATAAATACACCCGCCTCGACCAGGAATGGCTGTTCGGTCAAACCGAACTGATGACCCAGGCCGATCTCGACCAGGCCGGCGCCTGGGCACGCAGCGGCGGTTTCGACCCGGCTCGCGTTTTCGTCACCGGCGCGGCCAAACTGGAAGATTGATCTAATCCTTGGAGGAATATGAGCAACGACCGTTACCCCAACAAGCAATTCTCTGAGCAGGATATCCAGGACCTCCTGCCTGCCATGAAGATCGGCATCCTGGGCACCGTCACCCCTGACGGCCTGCCGCACGTCACCCTTATCACCACCCTCATGGCTGCCAACCCGGGCGAGGTGGTCTGGGGACAGTTCATGGAAGGCGTCAGCAAGAAATACATCAAGAACAACCCGAAGGCCGGATTTCTCATCATGGGGCTCGACAAGAGCTTCTGGACCGGCCAGGCCGAGTACACCCATTCGGCGAAGGACGGCAAGGACTACGATTATTACAACAACCAGCCGCTCTTCCGTTACAACTCTTATTTTGGCGTCCACACTGCCCATTACATGGACCTCAAGGGTCAGTCAGGCAAGCATCACCTGCCAATGAACCAGGTCATCTTCGCAGCCATCCAGACCATGGTCGCCAAAGCGTTCACCTTCAAGAAATCGAAGAAAGCCGTGATGAACAAGTGGACGCAGGCTTTCTTCGACAAGATCGACAACCTCAAATTCCTGTGCTACGTGGATGCGAAAGGTTTGCCGGTGGTGATCCCGGTCATCCAGGCACAGTCGCTCGACCCCGAGCACATATGCTTCTCGTTCGGAGCTTTTGGTGATGAACTGAAAGCCATCCCGCCCTATACCAGCGTGGCCATCCTTAGCATGGCGCTCTCGATGCAGGACGTGCTGGTCCGCGGCACCTACCAGGGCAGCAAACGCGTCTGCGGCATCCAGACCGGCGTCCTGGATGTAGACTGGATCTACAATTCAATGCCGCCCAAACCGCAGCAGATCTATCCGCCTGTGCCGCTGGAGACAATCACGGAGTTTTAATCGAAGTTTGGTAGGGGCAATTCATGAATTGCCCCTACCAAATGCAACATCCGGTAT
>CAYWCH010000199.1:0-5216 GCA_964456715.1 uncultured Anaerolinea sp.
ATCACGAATATCCACAATTGCAATACTGTTTCCTGAAGAAAGGATCAATTCGTTTTGCCAGGTCCGCGTCGCTGAGTGCGCGTATGTGCAGACCGTTAAAATGATCAAATTTTGTAAAGTTGATCGCTGCCGGTGACGGATTCAGGTGATCAATACTAAATTTTTCTTCAAGGTCCTTCATCGTAAAAAATTCGGTATGGTCATCATAGCTCCAACCCATCAGAGCGATCCAGTTGATGACCGCTTCAGGTAAATAACCGAGATCTTTCAACTCACGGATGAAAATTGAGTAACCATCCTTGATCAATTCAGCCGATTCACGTTTGCTCATCTTCCCCTTGCCGCTTGGTTTGAGGAAAAGCGAAAGGTGAATGAAAACCGGCTCTTCCCATCCAAAAGCCTTAAAGAGTAAGGAATGTAACGGGAAGGTCGGCAACCATTCCGATCCGCGAATCACATGGGTGATCTTCATCAGATGATCGTCCACCATGGCTGCTAGATGGTATAACGCCAGCCCATCTGACTTGACAAGGATGTAATCATCCAATGTGGCGTTCTCAACAGTAATGTCTCCACGCAGATGGTCGTGAACCGTTGTAGAACCTTCTTTTGGCATCTTGAACCGGATCACATGCTTTTCGCCATTGGCGATCCTTCTCTGTGCTTCTTCTTTTGACAGGTTACGACAGGTTCCGTCATAATGCGGCGGCATTTTGCGCTTCTGCTGATCTTCGCGAACCCTTGCCAGATGATCGGGGGTGCAAAAGCAATAAAACGCCTGATCGTTGTCGATCAACTGCTGGGCGTACTTCTGGTAGATCTCTTTTCGCTCACTCTGGCGGTATGGTCCATAAGGACCACCCTTATCCGGACCTTCGTCCCATTCAATGCCCAGCCATTTCAATCCATCGATCAATTCCTCTTCGGCGCCGGGGACAAACCGTTTGGTATCGGTATCTTCGATTCGTAAAATGAATTGACCACCGGTTTGTTTTGCCATCAGATAATCAAAAAGTGCGGTTCGTGCACTCCCCAGGTGAACATGCCCTGTAGGAGAAGGTGCAAACCTTACACGTGCCGGCATAACAGAATTTACCATAAGTCCTCTAGATGTTATAAGCTTTTCTGCGTAAAACTACGCTTTCAATAAATCCAATACCGATGAGCAGGGATACCAACGAACTTCCGCCATAGCTGATGAATGGCAGTGTCAACCCGGTCACTGGAATTACATTCAAGTTTACACCCACATTGACAATCGTCTGGAAGAATATCAAAGTAGCAAAACCATAGGCGATCATCGAGCCGTAGACATCACTTGCCAGCCTCGCTGCTCGCAAGCAACGAACGATTACGAATGCCAGCAGGCCCAACACGAACACAATCCCAACAAATCCGAATTCATTGGCCATCGCTGAAAATATATAATCCGTTTGTCTCACCTGCAGGAATCGTAACTGTACCTGCGTACCGTGACCATAACCCTGTCCGAATAAACCACCTGATCCGATTGAGATCAACGCTTGTTGAACGTTGTAGGCATTGCCATGGGTCGCAGTCTGATCAGGGAAAAGGAACGCCGTGATCCTCTGCTGCTGGTACGGTTCCAGCAATGGGAATGCAGCCGCGAATAGGCCAATCCCACCCAGGCCAAAACCAAAGATGTATTTGATCGGCAATCCATTTATCCAAATCATTGAAAACCAGAGCACAAAGATCAGAATGGAAGTGCTGAGGTTTGGCTGCAATAAAATCCAAATCACCATACCCCCTACGATCACCAGACTCTTGATCAACCACTTTATGTTTCTCTCATCCTTGGCTGTTTTTTCGAAATACTGTGCTAAAACGAGTATGATAGCGATCTTGGCAATCTCCGCCGGTTGTACAGTCGCAAAACCGACGTCCAGCCAACGCTGGGCGCCGAAACTTACCTGGCCCATGATCAAAATCACCAGAAGGAAGAAGATTGTGATGAAATACAAAGGTCGTGAAAAATTCTTCCAGTAACGATAATCGATCAGTGTAACAATAAAAAGAATAACGGTTCCGGCAATCAAAAATGTCGTTTGTCTTTGCGCATGACCTGCCAGCGATACATTCCCGGCCACAGCGGATTTGATCATCACCACGCCAAAGATGCTCAGGAACAATACTGTTCCGAGCAGCCAGAAATCGAAATGCTTCCAGGTTTCGCGCTTGAACATGGCTATCCAATTCCTCGGCGTCTAGCTGATTTCAAAGGAATATCAGCCGTCAGCCGTTGTTCTCTTCCGTCTTGGTTCATGGTTATGCGAACTGCGCTTGTATCGATATCCACATGCCTTGAGATCACCTCAAGCAGTTCATTCTTGAGAATTTCCATCTCAGAAGGCGTCATTTCTGTCCGATCGTGAATCAATACCAATTTCAACCTTTCCTTTGCATCTGAGGCGCTTTGCTTCTTACTGTTAGTGATCTGTTTCAACCAATCAGACATTTCACTCTCCTCCTAATTTGCTCGGAATAAGCGCGAGAAGAAATCATCTTTGCCATCGAAATCAATAAAAGGTACTTCGTTACCTTTCAAACGCATCGCGATGTTTGAAAATGCCTGACCGGATTTCGATTTTTGGTCAAATGCCACCGGTTGACCCCGATTGGTACTGATGATCACATTTTCATCATCAGGGATCACACCGATCAACTTGATGGCAAGCAGTTCCACCACATCATCTGCTGAAAGCATATCACCGCGTTTGGTAAGTGCAGGGTTCACCCGATTGATGATCAATTTTGCCGGCCCTTTTTCTTCTGCTTCCACCAACCCAATGATGCGGTCCGCATCGCGTACAGCAGAGACTTCGGGGTTGGTCACCACCAGAACAGAATCTGCAGGAGCAATAGTATTGCGGAAACCTCTTTCGATTCCTGCTGGAGAGTCGATCAGCACCCAATCCACCTCTTCACGTAGTTCATCACAGAGTTTCACCATATCGCTAGGTGAGACCGATGATTTGTCTCTGGTCTGGGCTGCCGGGATCAGGTAAAGCTCCTCCAACCGTTTATCACGGATCATTGCCTGTCTTAATCGACAGCGACCCTCAATGATATCCACCAAGTCATAAACAATACGATTCTCCAAACCCAAAACAACGTCAAGATTTCTCAGACCGATATCACCGTCTATACATACCACCTTATCACCGGCGTTTGCCAGCGCAACTGCGAGATTTGCCGTGGTGGTGGTTTTGCCTACTCCACCTTTTCCGGATGTGATTGTAATTACATTTGCGACCATGTTTCTCCTCAAATATGTTTCCGTGATGACCAACTATTAATCTTGATCTGATCGCCTTCGATACTGGCGACTTCAGATTGACTTTTTATTTTACTCGCAAACGGAGCTGCCATGATATCGGCGATTCGCAATTGTGTCGGTTTCAGTTCCAGTGCATAAACCTTGGCCGACCGATCTCCCTCCGCACCCGCGTGGATGGCACCATTTGCCCGCCCCCAGATGAAGACGTTTCCCCCGCTGACGATCTCAGCTCCCGGGTTCAAATCTCCCATCAAGATCACATGGCTGCGTGTTTCGATCCGATATCCGGCGCGCATAGTCCGTTCCACCCAGACAGCTGCTTCGCCTTCAAATGAGGTGGCGTTTTTCTTCTCCGTTTTCCCTTTTTTTATCCCCAATTGCGTTTGAATACCCAATAATTGGGCGGCATTGATTGTTGTATCTGAAGTGCTTAAGACTGCCCAAAGCGTAATCTCTTTTTGAGAGAGGATATCCCTTAGTTTTCCCAGTTCAGCAGACTTTATCTTTGCCTCGCCAACTTCCAGAGCGATCCGTGCCTTCTGAAAGAATGCAGTATTGCTATCGATTCTCTCGAGAAGATCAGATTGCATCTCCTTCCATGCGCTTTTCTGGAATGAAATCACCAGACCTTCACCAGTACCTTTAATCATCACGCAATCATCCATCAGGCTTTTTCACATTTCCTTACCAATTTGAATCACCATTTGAAACATCAGCAGCTTTAAGCTCGAAGTATGCAGCCATCACTTGCTCCACGATCGGACCAGCCACGCTGGCGCCCTCACCGCCATTGTAAACGAATGCCACCACGACTATTTCCGGATCCTCATAGGGTGCATAGCCTACATACCATGAGTGAGTTGGCCAGCTCTCAGGGATACACAAGCCTTTCGCTTGAGCTACATTGTCACAGTATTCAGCGGTGCCTGTCTTCCCCGCAGAAGAATAGTCCAATGCTGAAAAGACATCCATTGCTGTACCGCTGACAACCACTTCACGAAGTCCTTCTTGAAGTTTCTTTACAACCCATGATTCAACGACCTTTTTTGCTCCAGTTGGGTCACCATTTTCATCCAGGATATTGATCACCGGATCCTGTGTGATATCCCAGATCAAGGTTGGTTGAAAGGCCTTGATCACATTGCCATTCTGATCTGTGATTTCCTTAATTATTGTTGGCTTCATATACTTGCCATCATTTGCAATAATGGCCATAGATTCCACCACCTGCATGGGTGTTGACAGAACATATCCCTGGCCAATGGTATCGATATATGTATCACCGGTCGCCCAACTTTCTGCCTGGTTGATTCGTTTCCAGTCAGGGTCAGGAACAAGCCCGGATGCCTCACCAGCCAGCTCGATCCCTGATGGCCTCCCGTACCCCAACGCTCGAGCATATTCTGCCAAACGCCAGGCTCCCAAACCACCGTTGGGTACTTCATCTTCATACCCTCCGCCGATTTTATAGAAGTAAACATCATCTGAAAGAGCCACGCCCTTTAGAAAATCACATGTGCCATGTCCATTTCTATCATAACTGGCATATTCCTTTGTTGATCCGGGATCGTTTTCTGAATACTTCTGAACGATGACAATTGAACCCGGGCATGCAATGATCTGCTCCGGAGTCACCACTCCTTCATTCAACGCTCCGATTGCTGCAGCCAGTTTATACACAGAACCAGGTGGATGCTCTGCTGAAATCGCGTGATTAAATAATGGTTTTAAGGGGTCTTTGTTCAATTGATTGTAGTAATAGGCAGGAATTTCCCGCGTCATCCGGTCATTGTCAAAACTTGGGTACGATACCAAAGCCAGAACCTCTCCGGTCTTGGGGTTCATCGCGATCACAGCACCATTTTGAGATTTAATTAAGCCGAGATACGCATTCCACCAATTCATCTCAAAATGG
>CAYWCH010000200.1:0-2384 GCA_964456715.1 uncultured Anaerolinea sp.
AAGGGGTTCCTTCTCGCACAGACCGATGCAGCCGGTCTGGGTGACAATGATACCGTTCAATGAATCTTTTTCGATCGTATCCAGGATGGCTTTCATGGTATCACGGGCGCCGGCGGCAATACCACAGGTACCCATAGCAACCACTACCTGGGCAGTGCCTGCTGCTGTTTTCAATTCACGCTTCTGTAAAGCTTCTTCGCGGGCTTTCTTTAAGTCTTCAAGGCTCTTGATTGTTGGCATATTACTCTCCTGCAGACTCGAATATATTATCCAGGATCCGCGACTTCACGGATTCCGGTCTCAACCAATTCTCTTAAGTAGTTCAGTATGGGCGGCTCGGTCAGAGGAACACCATCAAGCGTTTGCCTGATCTCATCGTTATCGAGGGCAAACTCCCGATCATCCACTCGATAGGTGAAAATCCAATGGATGGTTGGGTTCATGACCAGTAATTGAAGGAAAGTGTCGCCGAGGTTGCCGAGGGGCATGCGATCGATATTGCTGCGCTGAAATTGCACAAAGACAAGTGTGCCCTTACCGGGTGTTGAATCGATCTTGAGGAATCCCTTGCAGGCTTCCGCTGCTTCTTTCAAGAGCGGAATGCCCAGACCAACCTTACGGGTGGTCCTGGATGTGTAAAAAGGATCGATCACCCTGGCAACGGTTTCAGCATCCATTCCTTTGCCGTTGTCCTGAACACTCATTTGTAAAAGATCTGTTACAGAATTCTCCAGTACGGAAATCCGTACCTCACTTGCATTCGCCGCGACACTGTTCTCGGCGATGTCGAGCAGGTGCAGAGAAAGCTCGCGCAAGGCGATTAACCTGCGTCGTCCTGCAGCGGTTTGAGGGTGGCAGGGAGCTTGTTGGGTTTCATGCGCCCCATCACGTCATCATCCACAACGATCACCGGTGCCTGCGAACAAGCGCCCACGCAGCGGCAGACTTCCATGGTAATGTTGCCGTCGGGTGTGGTTTTGCCGGGTTCGATGCCGAGGATCTGTTTAGCTTTTTCAATCAACATGGGGGTTCCACCCACGTAGCAGGCGGTTCCCAGGCAAAACTTGACGGTGTGTTTTCCGCGCGGGGTGGTTGTGAAAAATGAATAGAACGAGACCACACCGTGCACTCTTGAGACAGGCACCTGTAATTCATCGGCAACGTACTGCTGCATTGATTCTGTTACATAACCAATCTTTGCCTGCAGTTCGTTCAACACAACCATTGTCGCTCCCGGTTTTCCTTTGCTCCCGGCGATGACCGCGTCGATCTGCGCCTTGAGTTCGGGATCCTTCAATGGGTCTTTCAGATTCGTTTTTAATGCGATTTCGTCTGTAACCATAGCCTCTCCAAAACCGTGATCATTAGTCACGTGATATCCAACCTTATTAGCCTCTATAGTCTACATTTTCAGGCTCAAGAACGCAATTATCGAATGTCACAAAAAGAGTAGAAGGCTGTCTAGAAAATTGCCCGGGACACAGTACGCTTGATATGATTTTACATCATTACACCGGTTAACTGGCAGTTTAATCATTTATGTTTAGTCAATAATGTCGACTTTTCTTTCACTTTCATGAAGCATTGCAAGTTTTATTTCATTCAATGAACGAGATTCTACCATAAATTGGTTCGCACCGGTTAATTCGTCCAGGCGATGGGCGTCGCCGCCTTTGATCAGCGTGTAGCCCTTCAACTGGGGAAATACTTTCACAGCGTCGTGTGATTTCAGGTGCCTTGAGATCTCCACACCGGGTATTTGGATGTCGCGTGGTATAAAACCCAGGTTTTCGATCAATCCAAAAACCTTCCGGTCAACATGAGCAGGGATGAAAAGCCCACCGATTGAGGTGACGATCGACCATGCTTTGGTTAAGGTCAGGTTGGCTGAAACGATCAGCAGACGGTCTTCGCGGCAGATGAAATCACCATTCTCATCGACCACGAATTGTTCACCGAAATGTTCCGGTGAGTTCTGCAGGGGAGGAAGGGCTGCATCCACCAATTTTTGAAATTCGAGCGCCTGGTCCAGCGTTTGAAACAGGCAAAGGGAATGAACCTCCTCCACCGTTTGCAGTTCCATCCCTGGTAAAACGGTCAGGCCTGTTCCCTGCGCAGCCTTCATCACTGCACCAACGTTGGCAGTTGAATTGTGGTCGGTGATGGCAATCAGATCGATATGGTTATCAAGCGCCTGCTGAACGATGAGAGGCGGAATCATTTCCACTTCTGCGCACGGCGAAACTACCGTGTGCACATGAAGCTCCGCACGAAATTCCATCAGGGAAGACATTGAATTCTCTGCAAGTCTATTATTGGCAGCGCAGTCCCATTTCCCACAATTTGCCGACCACCGCGAAGGTTGGTTCCTTTGTGAGCAGGAT
>CAYWCH010000200.1:2394-2846 GCA_964456715.1 uncultured Anaerolinea sp.
CCGTCGATCTCCTGCGTAGCCCTCGGATGGGTAGTCGCTTCGCGCACATTCATGCCGCTCATATCCTGTTTGCATTCTTTGATATAGCGCTCGGCGATCTCCTCGCTGGAAACGCCTTCTTCATTGGCTTTCGCGATCGTGGCTTCATCCGGTTTGGCGTCCTCTGTAATTATGATCGCTGAAAGGTCCAGCAGTGTGGCAACGGCGATGATATTGATATGCGCCTGCAGGGTCACCCAGATCGATTTATGAGCAGCGCCAGACATAACGCAACTTAAAAGGTCCGATGTATATCCGCAGGTCGGAACGATCTCCTCATAATTCTTGGGGGTGGTAAGAGGTTGCAGATGCAGACTGTCGATGATCTCTTTCAGGTTCATACACTACTCCTTGGAGGATGTGACCCTTTCTCCAACGACCTCCTGGTCGTGCAGAAGGATCTTGAGCTTCAG
>CAYWCH010000200.1:2856-5205 GCA_964456715.1 uncultured Anaerolinea sp.
CCTTGTCAACAATGGATTCCAGACGCATGGAATCGACACAACGTTGAATATTCACCAGTCCCATGCCCGCGCCAAAACCCAATTCACGTACAGTCTCGGAAGCGGTGGAATAACCCGGACGCAGCGCCTGGTTGATATCCGCGATTCCGGGACCGTCGTCAAAAATATTGATCGAAATTTGATGGGGTTCGATCTCCACACGGATGATGCCGCCGTTCGTGGTGTGGATGATGAGGTTCATTTCCGCTTCGTAAACCGCGATCCCGGCACGCCTGGCAATTTGAGGAGAAGCGCCGAGACGTAGCAGCGCGCGTTTGATGGCTGATGACGCAGCGCCGCCGTGAGTGAAATCACCCTGCTGGATCGTATACCTGAGGATCAGGCTGGAGCGGTCAGATTCAATGTCTTCAAACAGGTGGCTGGCGCGGTAACGGCGGATCTCTTCTTCCTGATAATCATGCTGCAGGGCGGCCAACAGCCCGCGAGTGATATTGCCTTTGGTGATGATACCGTGCAATTTGTTGTTGGCGCCGACCACAGGCAGACGTCCATAATGTGAGTTGACAAAAAGCTTTAACGCTTCGATGATCGGGTCGGTGCCGCGCACGGTGAGTAATTTGGTACTCATGTACTTCGCGACAGGAGCGTCCAGGTCGTTGTGCTGCAGGCAGTGGATCAGATCTTCGATACTGACGATACCGGCCAAATCATCGTTATTAACAACAGGAGCGCCCGAAATCCGATTCTTTCGGAAAATTTCGAGCGCATCCTTCATGGCTGTGTCGGGGGTGACGGTGATCACATCCTTCGTCATCACCTGTTCAACTTTTAATTCGTACGATAACTCTTCAACACGAGTAATATTCTCTGCTTGTTGGTCTGTAATGATCTTTCCCTGAGCGGTCGTGGAATTACTCATTCAGCCTCGGCAAACAGTCATTTCTCGCAAGAACAATCAGGATCGCTTACCGGCATCTCCAGGCTGTGTAATCCGGCCTGATATAACCTGCCGCAGAGTTCAAACATGCCAAATGGCGAGGAAATCAACGCGATCCTTTCCGATTCAGCCAGGTCGATCGTTTCTTGCGGAGGGACTTTGCCGCGGACGAGGATGATCGCAGCAACATCGGCCATCTGAGCGGTACGCACCACCTGTGGATTGCATAAGCCGGTAAGAAGCACTGCTTCAGGTTGGATGGAAGCCAAAACATCGCTCATCAAATCTGCACCGCAACCGCCTTTCACTTCACGGGCGAGGTCAGCGCTTTTATTGATGAGTTTACCTTTAATGAGGTCGATCAATTCTGATACTATCATGTGCTTTCCTGAAATGAGTAATTTTGATTATTATAATGGAAAAATGGAACAAGAATGAAGAAATGTGTCTCTCTCATTGCGGAAATTATGCCTCAGTGTCAAACTGAATAGTATGCTAAAATTTCCAACATCATTTGAAACGGGAAGTGTGAAATGAAATCGATGATCCAATCTGTTAAGGGCACACGTGAATTCTATCCGGAAGACATGGCTGTGAGGCAGTGGCTGTACAGCAAGATCAGGCAGGTCTCCGAGTCGTTTGGTTACCAGGAATGGGATGGTCCTTTCCTTGAAAAGATCGACCTTTATGCCGCGAAATCCGGCGAAGAGCTGGTAAAGGAACAGGCATTTGTGTTCCCGGACCGGGACGGGGAATTGATCACGCTCCGACCGGAACTGACGCCCTCGCTGGCCAGGTTGATCGCTCAAAAACAGGGCGAACTGGTTTTCCCGGTGCGATGGTGGTCATTCGGACCTTTCTGGCGTTATGAAAAGCCGCAAAAGGGCCGCACACGTGAGTTCTTCCAATGGAACATCGATCTGATCGGCGTCAATTCAGACAGCGCGGATGCCGAACTGGTGGCCATCGCTGCTTCGTTCCTTAATTTGGCCGGCCTGAGCAGCGAACAGGTTCAGATCACGGTCAACCACCGCAAGTTGATGGAAAAGGAACTGTTTGATCTGGGCGTCAAACCGGAAGGCTTGAAGTCGGTGTTCCGCTTGATCGACCGCCGGGACAAATTAAGCCGGGATGCCTGGATTAATTACGCGCATGAAGTCGGGCTGAACGATGAGCAGATCGACGGGCTGAACCGCATTCTGACCGACAAGGAATTGTGGAAGAAATCACCTGAGTTGGTGCGGATTTTCAGCGCCCTCGAGAAAATGGGTGTGAAGGACTACGTGGCATACAACCCGCAGATAATCCGTGGGTTGGATTACTACACCGGCATCGTCTTCGAAGCCTGGGATCTGGGCGGCGACGGACGTGCCGTGCTGGGCGGCGGACATTACGACAACCTGGTTTCGGAC
>CAYWCH010000201.1:0-248 GCA_964456715.1 uncultured Anaerolinea sp.
CTTCGCGAGATGGCGGTTGAACAGTTCGAACTGCGGCTCGTAGCCGTGTTGGTCGAGGTGGCGCCCGCGGCCGAGGGAGTGGGCCTCGTCCATGCCGATGTGGATCCGGCGGGAGCGCAGGTTCGCGGACCAGAAGTCGAGCATCTTCTCGATCAGGGCTTCGGTGCCCTTGTCGTCCACGAGCATCACGTAGGGGGAGTCGCTGATCGGCTCGTAGTGCCTCCACTTGAGGATCTGCTCCATATCCA
>CAYWCH010000201.1:258-5204 GCA_964456715.1 uncultured Anaerolinea sp.
AGCGACGCGGCGTAGTCGTCCAGTGTGCGGATCTCGTCGGCCGAGTAGGCGCCGCGCATGTAGCCGAAGTACGGCTCGCCGGGAAGCTGGTAGGTGTCCTCGGTGTAGAGCAGGATCCGGTTGTAGCCGAGCAGGGCGAGGCGGCGCATCCAGCCCTTCAGGTGGGAGACGCGCATGACCGCGTTGCGCGAGCAGTCGAGCATGATGCCCAGCGACTCGAAGCTGCCGGCGTCCTGCGCCTCGATGCCCGCCAGGGCGTGGCCGAGGCCGCGCAGCGCGGCGGCCGTCGACCCGTACGCGATGCGGATGCAATCCTTCTCCCGCCGGACATCCAGGCGGGCGGGATCCCCGGCGGGGGACCAGCGCAGCGGAACCCCCTCGCCGTCCTCATGCAGCGGATAGGACTCCGCGAGCAGGGTCAGGGGGGTGTGCAGGGCGGCCGGCGTGTCGCGGCGCGACCAGGAAAGGGCTTGTGCGTTCATGTGCCGGATGATACCCGGCCGGGCCGGAACGCGGCAAACCCAATCTTGGGGAGACTGCGCTCGGACAGCGCCTGGGTGGCGTGCAGGGTTTAAGGCTCGTTTGACTTCGCGGCGCGAATGCGACATCATGGCGCCCTCATTGCCGGTCTCCCCGCGCGCGGCGGGGGCGGCGCACGCGCAACCCGGGGATCAGCCATGTTGACGGAACTGCTTGCGGAACGGGATCTTCTGCCGATCGACCGGATGGCGGACGGGTCGCCCTGCGCAAGGGACCGGTGGCCCGCCCGCCGGCGGGAGCTCCTCGATAACCTGCAGCGCAACCTCTACGGCTGGACGCCCGACGTGCCGCGCCAGGTCGAGGGTCGCGTCGTCTGGGAGGAGGAGGCGGCCTACGCCGGCAAGGCGCTGCACCAGCGCGTGGAGCTTCGGATCGAGACCGCCGGCGGGGTGCATGTCTTGCCCTTCCACCTGCTGCGGCCAGCCCGCGTTGGGCATCACCGAGAAGGCAGCGTCGGGCACGGCTTCGCGCATGGCGCGTAACAGATTCAATAGTTGGTTGGGGCCGCCCGAGCAGTTGATACCGACCACGTCGGCGCCGGTTTCGTGGATGCGGCGCGCCACCTTGGCCGGGCTGTCGCCCAGCAGGGTGCGGTTATCGCGGGTGAAGGTCATCGAGGCCAGCACCGGCAGATCGGGGTTGACCGATTTGACGGCCTGGATGGCTGCGACGATCTCGTAAAGATCGGTGAAGGTTTCGAGCACGATCAGGTCCACTTGGGCAGCGTTCAGCGCTGCCGCCTGTTCCTGGAAGGCCGCGAACGCCTGTTCGGGCTGCACGCGGCCGAAGGGAGCCAGGCGCACCCCCAGCGGACCCATGTCGCCGGCGATGAGCACGTCTTTGAATGAAGCCAGGATCACGCGCCGCGCCAGTTCCACACCGGCACTGTTGATCTCGGCCACCTTGTCAGCCAGGCCGTACTGCGCCAGTTTGAAGCGGTTGGCGCCGAAGGTGTTGGTCTGGATCATCTGCGAGCCGGCCTCGATGTAATCGCGGTGCACATCGGCCACCAACGAGGGCTGCTTGAGGTTGAGGGCATCGAAGCAGGCTTCGCCTGAGATGCCGCGCGCGTGCAGCGTCGTACCCATCGCCCCGTCCGAGAGGATGGGGCTGGCACAGCTCAGCAGTTCCTTGAAGGTCCGTTTATCTGTCATAACTTACTTCTTGAGCAGTTGCTCGATGCGGCTCTCACCGGTGTTGAAATACCTGGCCTCGGGATGATGCACCACGATGGCAGCGGTGGATTGTTCGGGGATGAGCTGGAAGGCCGCGGATAGCTTCATGCCCAGTTCCTTTTCGGCGGGCAGCAGTTGGAACACCTTGGCGTGGTCGTTCAGCTCGGGGATGGCGGGGTAGCCCCACGAGTAGCGCTTGCCCTGATCCTCTCCCAGCCCCAGTTCGCGGCGGATGTGGCGGTGCAGGTACTCGGCGCTGGCTTCGGCAGTCTGCACGGCCAGCCCGTGGCTGAAATAGGCTTCGGTGTAATCACCGGCAGCCTGGAGTTTATCAAAGCGGTCGGTGGCGTACTGACCCACCGTCACGATCTGGAAGGCGACCACGTCCATCTTGCCGGATTCGACCGGCAGGAAGTAGTCGGCCAGCGAGAGCGAATCGGCGCCGGCCTGGCGCGGGAAGGTGAAACGTGCCAGCACCTTCGGCTGTTTGTCGTTGATTGTGGCGGGGTCGTACACCAGCAGCTCGCTGCCGCTGACCTGCGCCGGCCAGTAGCCGTAAATGCCGCGGGGCTGCAGCCACTTCTCTTTAATCGCCGAGGCGGTCATTTCTTTGAGGCGGGCTTCGTACTCAGCCTGCAATTTCGTCCATTCTTCGCCGTGGGTGTTCTTGGCGCCCCACGACAGGCGGAAGAGTTCATTCTTGGGCAGGTACTGCAGCACCATCTCAAGCGGCATCTGTTCCACCACGCGCGCACCCCACGCGGGCGGCTGCGGGATGCGTTCAGCCGGACGTACGTTCGAGCGTGCCTCGGGCGCGGCAGACGTGCTGCCCACCTCGCGGCTGTACTCGAACTCGGATTCCTTCTTGAGTTGTGCCAGCGCGGATTCGCGCGTCTGCGGGTCGGAGAGGGCGTTCATCGTGGACAATCCCTCAAAGGCGTCCTTGCAGTAGAACACGCCGGGCTCGTAGAGCGAACCGGCTTCCGTCTTGAGGATGCGGCGTCCGAAGCGTTCGTTGATGGCCGCGCCGCCGATCAGAACGGGGAACTTCAAGCCGCGCCGCTCGAGCTCGTTCACCACCAGCGGCATCTGCTTGGAGGTGCTCACCAGCAGCGCCGAAAGCCCGATGGCGTCGGCCTTCTCTTCGATGGCCTTCTGGATGATGGTCTCGGCGGGCACCTGCTTGCCCAGGTCCACCACCTCGTAGCCGTTGTTGGAGAGGATGGTCTTCACTAAATTTTTACCAATATCGTGCACGTCGCCGTAGACGGTGGCCAGCACCAGCTTGCCCTTGGACGTGCCTTCTTTGCGTTCCAAATATTGTTCAAGATGGCTGACGGTCTTCTTCATCACTTCCGCGGACTGCAGCACGAAGGGCAGGATCAGTTCACCGGAGCCGAATTTGTCGCCGACCTCTTTCATGGCCGGCAGCAGCACCTTGTTGAGCACGAAGATGGCTTTCTCCTGGCGCTCCGCTCCAGCTGGGATTACAGCAACCAGCTCATCAATGTCGTCTTCCACGTTGTCTTTGCAGCGGTGCACGATCTTCCACTGCAGGCGCTCGTCCGCGCCCATGGATTTGAGCAGCTCGGCCTGGGCGTCTTTCTTCTCTTCCTCGGGGCCGGCGTTCTGAAAGTGCTCGATCAGCTTCTGCAGCGCGTCTGGCGCGCGGTTGAAGATGAGGTCCTCGGCCAGCGTCCGTTCTTCGGCAGAGATCTCGGGGTAGGGCTTGATGGCCGCGGGGTTGACGATGGCCATATCCAGCCCGGCCTGCACGGCGTGGTGCAGCATGACGCTGTTGATGACGCCGCGCGCGTTGGGAGCCAGACCGAACGAGACGTTCGAGACGCCCAGCGAGGTCAGCACACCGGGCAGCTCCCGCTTGATCAGTTTGATGCCCTCGAGGGTCTCGATGGCGGAATTGAGGAACTCGTCCTGGCCGGTGGCCAGGGTGAAGGTAAGATCGTCGAATACCAGGTCGCCGGGGTTGAGCCCGAACTCGTCCACCGCGATGTGGAACAGGCGTTTGGCCACCTCGAGCTTGCGCTCGCGCGTCTTGGCCATGCCCTGTTCGTCGATGGTCAGCAAAATGATGGCGGCGTTGTACTTCTTGGCCAGACCGAGGATCTTATCGGCCTTGGCGCGCCCGCCTTCGAGGTGGGTGGAGTTGATCAGGCAGCGGCCTGGAGCGGTCTGCAGCGCGGCCTCGAGCACGTCGGGCTCGGTGGTGTCGATCACCAGCGGCAGACGCACGGAGGTGGCGATGGTCTTGATGAGCTTCTTCATCGTGCCGACCTCGTCGCCGCGCTCGGTGAGCGCCACGCACAGGTCCAGGCCGTGCGCGCCGTTCTCCACCTGCTGGTTGGCCAGGCTGAGGATGGCGTCAAAGTCGTTCTCGAGCACCATCTTCTTGAAGATGCGGCTGCCCTGGGTGTTGAGACGTTCGGCGATGAAGAACGGAGCCGGCTCCTGCAGCATGGACTGGGCCGACAGCGCCGACGCCAGCACCGGGGCGGGCTCGAAAGCCTTGACTGCAGGCTTGAAATCCTTGACCTTCTCGACCAGCGCTTTAACGTGGGCCGGGGTGGTGCCGCAGCAGCCGCCCACCACGCGCACGCCGTTCTTGCTGACGTATTCGTAGAGCGCATCGGCGAAGGGCTGCGGTTCGAGCGGATAGACCGCCTGACCATCGATGTTGAGCGGCAGCCCGGCGTTGGGGATGCACGAGACGGGCAGGGGAGAGTTCGCGCCGAGGAATTGCACCGGTTCGCGCATCAAGTCCGGACCGGTGGAGCAGTTCATGCCGATGACGTCAATGGGGAAGCTCTCGAGGATGGCCAGCACGCCGCCGATGTCGGTGCCGAGCAGCATGCGCCCGGTCGCGTCGAGGGTGACCTGCGCCTGGATGGGCACACGGATGCCGGTCTCTTCGAACGCGGCTTCGATACCCACGATGGCGGCCTTGGCCTCGAGGATATCCTGCGAGGTTTCGATCAGCATCAGGTCCGCGCCGCCCCTCAGGAGCGCGGCGGCCTCCTCACGGAAGATGTCTTTCAACTCATCGAACGTGATGTTCGAGAGTTCGGGGTCGTTCATTGAAGGCAGCTTTCCGGTCGGGCCCATTGACCCAGCCACGAAACGGCGCTGCCCCGTCTTTTGGGTGTACTCATCGGCCAGGCGGCGCGCCAGTCTGGCCGCGGCCTCGTTGATCTCAATGGATTTCTCAGAGAG
>CAYWCH010000202.1:0-5106 GCA_964456715.1 uncultured Anaerolinea sp.
TACCTGTTCCTCTCTCTACTCGCGCCTACCCGATTTACGTGGTTGGGATCACCTGGCACCTGCCTTTTTACGCTTGCAGTTAGCGAAATGGTTAAAACAAAAACGCCCCGCACTGACCCTCTCAGGTCAAATGCGCGGGCGATAAACTCCGCTTTCTCTATTCAATTGTTGTCAATAGTATAGCACAATTATTTGTTTTTTTAAGTGGTTTGTGCTATGATGAATTTGCATCTGAGGTGGAAAATCAGGCTCCATTACCCGAAAGGGATTGATGCCGGTTAGCCTGTCCGGCCAGATGCGTTTTTTTTATTCCCGTTTATATAACAAAATCCTTTTCGCCCATCTTTTCAAAAACCGCTGTTTTTCCTCAATTGTCAGCGTTTCCAGCCACAGCTCATCTTTCAAATATTTTATCGGAACCATAAGAAAATATTTTTCGTCAAAGTCTTCAACAAATTGAAGAGATGATGCCTTCTTCCCCTCATAGATAAACTTTGGATTGTTCAATATCTGGGGAAGCATTTGCTTCGCTTTCAAAATATCGAATTGATCCTTGTGCTTTTCAATATGACTGAGAACATCCTCAGTTGCCCGAACCATTTTTGCGTTTGATCTGCTTTCAATAATTCCGCCAATGCTCGTTCCGGTATTGCCCACATCAATAATTTTCCGACCAACATTTGATAGAGCCACAGGTTCAACAGAAGGTGAGATTGCGATCTTTTTTGTGAGAGCCCGAACATTACCCAAACCATTCACTTGCTCTCTTTCAGATTGACGTATCAGTTTCGTTTGCTTGGTAAAATCACGCATTCTTGCTTGCCATTCACCTAGTTTCAATCGTTCAGCGCTATTATCCATTCCGGCTGCTTCCAATGCCCCAGCTTGCCGCTTCCAATATCTGATCTTCCGTTCGACCCCCCTCTGGTATTGGGTAGCATTGTACAAGCTCATTTCCTGCCCGTTGTAAACAACCTTCCGAGCTGCCAGTTCATTACGCGCTTTTTCAGAATATGCGTTTTCCGAGATCCCTTCAAAAAATGGGTAAAAACTGTGTCTACAATTATGTGTTATAATTCCATTAGCATAATACCAGCCATTCTTCGTTTCGAGGTTATAGACATGGGTCGAGGTCAAATATTTTCTTTCGATGAAAACGATGTTCTCAATTTGTTTTTCTCTGGGAAAACATATCAATTTATCGCCAACAAATATGGCTGCTCTCTTCACGCCATTCAAAACTGCTTGAAGAGAAATGGCATTTCTAATCCGAGAGATTGGAAAACCTATTTGATGAGAAAATCGGGAATTACCCCAGAAGAACTGCTCGCCATGTATAATTCCGGGCTCTGGAAAAACGAAATTGCCTCCAAGATTGGAATTTCCGAAGGTCTGGTTGGGAGATACCTTGCCAAAATGGGCGTTCAATTGGCTACCAGCCGTTCTGAAGCATTGCACAATAGACTGGAAAAAATGGGGGCGGATGGACGTTCCGAACTTACTAAGCACGCTCATAATGCTGTTCGTGGGATGGTCAGAACAGAACAAAATCTCATTCATGCTGCTATTGGGCGTGAGAAAGCTCAAAAATTTGGGAGTTCTTCCGAACGCGATCTTTATTTTTTGCTTAACGAACGAGGGTTTACACCCATTCCTCAAAAAGCTTTGTGGAAATACAGTATCGACCTCACCATTGGAAATATCGCCGTGGAAGTAACCGGCAGAAGCCGGAAGCCTCATTACATCTCCGCTTTGCGCGAACGAATTAAATATATCCTCGATTCTGGCTTCGTTTTGGTGTGGGTCTGGGCTAGTACGACTTACCCCGTTGAAGTTGGAGCGGCTGATTACATTATCGCCCTTTGCCAACAATCCAGCAGCGATCCATCCCTTATCGGTCAATATCGGGTGATTGGGCGTAACGGAAAGCTCCTTGCCGCTGGCAGTTCTGAGGATGATAATTTCACCGGAATATTTACGCCTGTACACGGTACTTGGAGTCGAACCTGAAACAAACGTATCCCCTAAAACACAATTGACCCCACACAGACCGCCTGCAGTGCCATAGCCGGTTGCCTCAATGAAAGAGGGATATCCGCTTGTTTTACCCGATTTTGAAAATACTCTCCCCTGCCAGATCTCATGGGTTGGTCGGGCTCCTGCATGTGCTGAAGTTTGGACCAGATCGCAGCCCATTTCATCAGCACGGGTGAGCTGTAATTCACCAGTTGTCTGCGATACGCCAGTGAGCAGCGTTCTTCTCACGGCCACATCCAGTTGATCAGTCCTTCCACTGGCATATTGAATGGTTGACAAACCATCGGCGGCCACTCTCTTTACTGCATCAGTGATCGCCTGGTTGTAACTCATTGCCCCGGTCGAGACCTGCAAATAAGCCAGGTCAGCAGCTTTCACAAAAGCGTTCTGACCACTGAGCGCGGTGGTCATGGTCATATTTCGCATGATCTGGTTGGTTTTTCGAAGGCCGGCTGCCAATACTTGAGCCATTGCCGGCGAAAGGTTCAGGGGAACCGGTTGAAGTCCTGCTTTTTGATAGATCGAATCATCAAACCTGATTGCTTTTACCCCCGCTTCCTGGAAGATGCTTTTGAGCTCTGATTCACTTTTAGAAGTTAACTTGGCCAGCTCTTTGATGGCATTTTCGTAAACTGCCCCTGATTCTACCAATCGCTGCATTTGCCAGGCAGCCGTTGAGGTCATTTCCAAACTACCCAAACGCCTGGCAATATCGCAGATCACCGACTCCTCATACTCAGTATAAAGAGCGATGATCTGATCTGCAAAAGAGTCGAATTCGTTACTGGTCAGCATTATTCATTCGGGAAGAAGTCTTTGGGGTTAGTTTCAGCTTCAGCCATGGCCACCATCTTTTTGGCGGTCTGTTCATCTTCACCATAATTCCTCATTCGAAATTCAACCTTGCCCATGACCCCCAGACCAACCGCCTGGGTATCTTTGGTGAATTGAGTATCCGCATCGGTCACAATGGAATCATCGAATGAATAATTGGTTTGGTATTGGCCTTCAGGCGCTAGGTTGGCCAAAGTCACCCAGGTATCCATGCCCCAGATCAACTGTTCCAATGCATCCTTCAATGATTTTTGAGTATCAGTGATGGTTGAGAAGGTTCGTTGCTTGCTGATCTTAATTTCAGTGGCAGTCTTTTCCTCAACATTTGGATCTGATAATGTTCCAGAAGCCAGGCCGCACTGGTATTCGATCTTCTTTAGAATGGCATCAATTGCTTTCAGGTAATTTTCTTCTCGGATTGTAGGTGACCATTCCTTGAAGAACGAGTCTTCCACTCCGCCGCCAATTTTCAAAGTTCTGTACAGGCGGATATCTGGCAGAATGGGCATCCCTTTTTCATCACGATCAAACGCGAGCTCATCCACATAAAGTGCTCGCTTTGAGCTCTTGATTTCCCAAAGCAGGTCACTCCAGGCTCGATCTGCCTGTTCGATTAATGGAACAGCACGGGAAAAACACGATACTCCCAAAGGAGAAGAGGAGTCGATATTGTTGGCCATCGGATATCTGAAATATGCGAACAATGGCCGGTCAATATTGATCACGGCCTGTGGTTGGATTTCAGCCCAATCGCGAACTGAATTCAATGGCACGGTTGTTCCGAGCTCATCGGCAGTCGAACTCTTGAAGGCCATGTTTTCGATCACATAACCTGAAAGGGAATTGTCTTTATCGATCTGGATGGCACCAAAATGGTGGTATTCGAGTTTGGTGAAATAGTCGTTCCCGATCACCTTCTGATCCGCGAAGATACAACCGGTGATATTCCCATCAGCATCAAATTCTGTCGGGAACACCTGATCAGCCTGAACGAAATCGATCTCGATTCCTTGTTTTTTTGGATACGGCTTCAAAACCAGACCGCCTTTGGCGCAGCCGTATTCGATCATCTGCCTTAACTTTGGAACCACCCGGTCGACCTGTTTCTGTAGAAACGCTGCACGCGGTCCCTCCCCGCAGCTCACCTTCATTTCGATGGTAACCGAGCGGGCAATTTCACTGGCAATAGCAGCCGGCAGGTTTAATCCGAACACTTCATCCTTTTTTAACCAGGGTGAATTGTTCCGATACATTTTTGACCAGAGGTCGATTGCCTTGGCCATATCAGTGTTTAAGGCAACGTTCACGTTCAACTTGCTTTTGATGGATGATTGACCGATCATTTTTTGCCATACTCCTTTTATCCACTGGAGAATTTTTGCAAACATCACTGCCCTCTCCTTCTCCAAATCATGTTTGTTCCATACCTGGTATCGTCGATGAAATGGTTGTTTTTATCAGGATAAGAGCTGATGAAATTACCGTCTTTATCCTGCTCGAGTTCGTAATTGATAAATTCGTTGGCATGCTCAGGCGCTCGCTCCGGGTCGATGACGATCTCAACCAGCGATTGCAGCCACTTGATCGAATAGTCGACAGAATCTGGTCCCTTTTCAGCACCTCGAATATTCGCGCCGTATTCCCGAAAATCGGCAATCGATTTGGGCTCTGCACTGTCAGCAATTTGTAAATCGTTTGGCGAGATCCTTTTTTCCTTAACCAGAAGGTCATACACCGCGCGGTTTGATTTCTTATTTGCTTTCATTTCATCAAAGATATACAGCCGATGCTGGGCAGCGTTGTAGTACATCTTTCCCCAGGCAAACGGATCTGGGAAATACCCCCAGTCAATACCAAACAACAACCGGTCGAATTGAGCAATTTCCTCATCAGTGATCTTCCTCAAGGAAACGTTTTCAAATACAAGCCCGCCGGTTCCATTGGCGATACCCAGATATTCGTGCTCATAAGCCTTGGGGTTGACCGATTTAAGATACTCAGCTTCGTCAAAAAAAGTCTTTCCGAGCCACTCAGCCGGCACGTTCAAATAATTGGATTCATGCTGGGACTGAGCCGCTTTGGGAATCTTGGTATATTTGTTTGCCCAGTTTGCAGCAGTCCTGGGTGGATTGAAACTCTTGAAAATATACGCCAGATCCCCACCACGGATAACGCTCTGTTCGATCTTGCGTATTGCTTCTTCACCATGGAACTGATCCAGCTCTTCAAACCACA
>CAYWCH010000203.1:0-5081 GCA_964456715.1 uncultured Anaerolinea sp.
TGGTCGTTCCTGCCCAACAACATCTGGCCGCATTACGTGGTGGCCAACGCCGACGAATCCGAGCCGGGCACATTTAAAGACCGCGAGATCCTCGAGATGAACCCCTATCAGTTCCTCGAAGGGCTGATGATCGCTTCTTTTGCCGTTCAGTCTCACGATTCTTACGTTTATTTCCGCGGCGAATTCGCGCAGATCGCAGCCCGCTTCAACGAGCGCCTCGCGGAACTGACCGCGAAGGGTCTGCTCGGAGACAAACTTTTCGGCACCGATTATTCATTACGCCTGCACGTCCACCTCGGCGCAGGCGCTTATATCTGCGGTGAAGAGACCGCACTGCTCGAATCGATCGAAGGCCGGCTCGGCCAGCCGCGCCTGCGCCCGCCCTTCCCGGCGGTTGTCGGTTTGTTCAATAAACCTACCGTCATCAACAACGTGGAAACCCTCACCAACCTGCCCATTGTTCTGGGCAAGGGTGTGGCTTATTTCCGCTCCCAGGGCACCGAGAAAAGCCCCGGTACCAAGATCTTCTGCCTTTCAGGCCGGGTTAAGAATCCGGGTAACTACGAACTGCCGCTGGGGACCACCTTCCGTGAGTTGATTTACAAGCACGGCGGCGGCATCCTCAACGAAGCCAAGATCAAGGTCATCATGCCTGCCGGCGCGTCCTCCTTCCTGATCCCGGCCACGGACACCGCGCTCGACACCCCCATGGACTACGAATCCGTTCCTGCGCTGGGCGCTCAACTCGGCTCGGCTTCCGTCATCATTCTGGATGAGACGGTGAACATCAGCAACCTGGTGGACAGCACCGTTCACTTCTTCAAACACGAGTCCTGCGGCAAGTGCACTCCCTGCCGTGAGGGCACCTACTGGATGGCGCACATCACCGATCGCATCGCCCACGGCGAGGCATCCAAGGCGGATATCGACCTGCTCAAGACCGTCGCCGGGCAGATGCAGAACAAATGCTTCTGCGCGCTCGGTGAGTTCTCGATCAGCGCCGTCCTTTCGGGCATTCAACATTTCCGGGCCGATTTCGAAGCCCGCGTGGAGAAATAGCGGATGGACAAACTTATCAACCTCAAGATCGACGGCCGCGACGTCAGTGTTCCCGCGGGGACGCTGGTGGTCGATGCCGCCAAACTGGCAGGGATCACCATCCCGGTATTTTGCTACCATCCCAAGCTGGAACCGGTGGGGATGTGCCGCATGTGCCTGGTGGATATCGGCCGCCCGACCGTGGACCGCGCCACCGGTCAACCCGTTTTGAACGAGGACGGCACCCCCAAGATCGCCTTCGGCCCCAAGCTCGAGACCGCCTGCACCACTCCCGTTTCGGAGGGTATGGTGGTCTGGGGTGCCACCGAAAAGGTGATGGCTGCCCGCAAGGACGTGCTTGAGTTCCTACTCACCTCGCACCCGCTTGACTGCCCGGTCTGCGATAAAGGCGGCGAATGCCCGCTGCAGAACCAGACCATGGCTTTCGGACCCGGTGAAAGCCGCTTCCTCTTTGATGAGAAGAACCACCTCGATAAACACATCTCCCTGGGTGATCTGATCTACCTGGATCGCGAACGCTGCATCCAGTGCGCGCGCTGCGTGCGCTTCAGCGACCAGCTCGCCGGCGACCCGGTGATCGGCTTCTATGACCGCGGACGCCAGTTAGAGATCGTCACCTATTCCGATCCCGGCTTCGACTCGATCTTCTCCGGCAACACCACCGATATCTGCCCGGTCGGCGCGCTGACCACCGCGGACTTCCGTTTTGGCGCCCGCCCCTGGGAAATGAAGCAATCGTCCTCCATCTGCACGCACTGCCCGGTCGGCTGCAACATCAGCTACAGCGTGCGCCGCGAAGCCAAAAGCGGCGGCAACTGCGTGGTCAAACGCGTGCTGCCGCGTCAGAACGAGGCCGTGAACGAGATCTGGATTTGCGATAAGGGCCGCTTCGGCTATCACTTCGCCGAAGATCCCGAGCGCATCACCCAACCCCTCATCCGTAAGGACGGCAAACTCGTCCCCGCCACTTGGGAGGAAGCCATCAAGCTGGTTTCCGGCAGCTTCAAGGCCGCCGGGAAGAAGCTTGTCACTTTGGCAGGGGGCAACCTGGCCAACGAAGATCTGTTCGCACTCAAGCAGTTCAGCGCCAGCCTCGAGGGCAAAGCCTTCTACCTGCCCGGCATGGGCGGCGCGGAATGGACCACCCGCCTGGGCCTGACTCCCGGTTCGAACCTGGGAGCGCTGGGCAAGGGCAGCGCGGTGCTGGTGTTCGCCTCTGACCTTCATGAAGAAGCCCCCATATGGTGGCTGCGCCTTAAAGCCGCTACCGAACGCGGGGCGACGGTCATCGTCGCGGCCGCGCGCCAGACCCGCCTGGATAAATACGCCACCTTCACTCTCCGTTACGAATACGGCGAGGAAGACAAAGTATTGAAAGAATTGATCGCCGGCAAGGGTGAGGCTGCCAAAGCCTTCGCTTCCGCCGCAGACGCAGTAGTCTTCTACGGCAGTGACGGGCTGGATCTGCAAGGTTCCAGCGCGGTTGCCAGCTTGTGCGCCGAACTGCTGGTGAAAACCAACCATTTCGGCCGCCCTAACAACGGACTGGTCGCGGTCTGGCCGAGCGCCAATGACCAGGGTGCCGCCGAACTCGGCTGGCGGCCTGCTGCCGACCTCGCCAAAGAGCTTACCGCTTCGGTGGCCTCCTACATCTGCGCGGCTGACCCGGCCGGGCAATCGCCCGAACTGGCCGAAGCCCTGCAGCAATGCGGCTTCTTGGTGGTGCAGGATCTCTTCCTGACCGAAACGGCCAAACTGGCCAATGTGGTGCTCCCTGCCGCGGCCGTGATGGAACGTGAGGGCACGCTCGTTTCCGGCGAACGCCGGGTGCAGCGCTTCTACGCCGCGGTTAAACCCGCCGCTGAGTGTAAAGCCGATTACGAGATCACCACCGCCATTGCCAATACAATGGAGTTGAAGGGATTCCCCACATCGGTGGCAGATATTTTCGAGGCAATCGCCGCTTCCGAACCATCGTTCACCGGTCTGGACTACGGAAAACTCGGCCAAAGTGAGAAACAATGGCCGGTCACCGGCCGTCCGGACGCCTACTTCAGCGGCACTGCCGTGGAGAACAAGGACGGTCTGGGAGCCACATTGGCTTTGTCAGCCTCAAAGGGCGGTTCCCCCGCCCAGGTGCCGCTGCCCGACCTGCCGAAAGTGGAAAAGGACGCCTGGCTGGCCGTTCCGGTCAGCCGACTCTACGATCGCGGGGCGGCGCTGCGCTCCACCGAGCTGCTCCTGGCGCGCATCGGCGAGCGGGGCATCTCGCTCCACCCGGCCGACGCCGCGAAACTCGGACTGAAAGCCGGTGATGTGATCACTTTAAATATCGATAAATTGGAAACGACCACCGCGGTGGATATCGACCCCGGCCAACCACAGAAAGTGGTGCTGGTACGCCGCAGCATGGGGCTGCCGGTCGCCGCTCCGGTGCAAATGGCGCTGCGCGTCCCTGCAGCGGCTGAATCTGAGATCAGGTGAGGGCTGAGATATGATTGCTGCAACGATCTGGGAAGCTGTCATCAAATCGATCATCCTGATTCTGGGCTTGACCCTCGGTTTTGCCTACGTCACGCTCTACGAGCGCAAGGTTCTGGCCAGGATGCAGGCGCGTATCGGACCCAACCGTGCCGGTTGGAAGGGTATCCTTCAGCCCATTGCCGACGCCGTTAAGTTGATATTCAAGGAAGACCTCATTCCCGGAAAAGCGGATAAGGTCATCTTCGTTCTGGCACCGGTCATCACCGTGCTGCCGGCGCTCATCATCACCGCCGTGGTGCCCTGGGGACCCGATATCAAGTTGTTCGGCCGCACCATCTCGCTCTCCATCGCCGATATCAACCTGGCGGTACTCTACATCCTCACCGTTACATCCATCTCGGTATACGGTATCGCCCTGGCCGGATGGTCATCGAACAACAAATATGCCACCCTCGGCGGTCTGCGCGCCACCGCCCAGATGATCAGCTACGAGCTGGCACTGGGCATGGCCATGCTCGGACCGGTGCTGCTGGCAGGTTCGATGAGCCTGCTGGACATCGTCGACGCGCAAAAGAACGTGTGGTTCATCGTTTATCAACCATTGGGGGCTCTCATCTACATGGTGGCGACCATCGCGGAGGTCAACCGCGCGCCCTTTGACATGCCCGAAGCCGAGCAGGAACTGACTGCCGGTTACCATGTGGAATACTCGGGCATGAAATTCGCGCTCTTCTTCATGGCCGAATACATCAAGATGATCGCCATCTCCATGATCGGCGCCACCCTCTTTTTGGGCGGCTTCCAGGGTCCGTGGGTCTCGACCTATCCCTGGCTCGGGCCGATCTACCTGTTCATCAAAGTGGCCATCCTGCTCTTCGGCCTCATCTGGATCCGCGCCACTTGGCCGCGCATCCGCTACGACCGCCTGATGGCGTTCGGCTGGAAGATACTGTTCCCGCTGTCCGTGCTCAACCTGATGGTGACGGCGGTGGTGGTTTATCTGGTTGGAGGTTAGGACATGCTGCGAGGACTTTTCACCACATTCAAGGAAATGCTCGCCAAACCGGTGACCATCCAGTACCCGGAAGAGAAACGCCCGGTACGCGAGCGTTTCAAAGGGCGCCACGAACTAAAGCGCTACGACAACGGTCTGGAAAAGTGCATCGGCTGCGCGCTTTGTGCCGCCGCCTGCCCCTCAGACGCCATTTTTGTCGAAGCCTCTGAAAACACAGATGAGGAACGCTATTCACCCGGCGAGCGCTACGCCAGCACCTATCAGATCAACATGCTGCGCTGCATCTTCTGCGGCTACTGCGAAGACGCCTGCCCCACCGAGGCCATCGTCCTCGAAAAGGACTACGAGCTGTCTTACACAGATCGCGCCGCGGCCATCCTCACCAAAACGGAATTGCTCGTCAAGGTGCCCGAAGGCGGGCTGCCCACGCCGCAAAAAACTGAGCCCGGGCTGTATACCCGCTCGGTGCCTGAAATGAAAGATCCCACCGATTAGGGAGGCCGGATGACACCACAATTATTCG
>CAYWCH010000204.1:0-5073 GCA_964456715.1 uncultured Anaerolinea sp.
ACGTATGACCATGGGAACCTTGACATCAACCTCAGCAGCAGCCGCGATAATACCCTTGGCAACAACATCGCAACGGGTGATTCCTCCGAAGACATTGATCAAGACAACCTTTACTTTTGGATCACTTAATATGATCCGTAACGAAGCAGCCACTTTTTCAGATGAAGCTCCACCGCCAATATCCAGGAAGTTTGAAGCTTCTCCGCCGTATAGGTTTAGTATATCCATTGTTGCCATGGCCAACCCGGCCCCATTCACCATACATCCGATATTTCCCTGCATCTTTATAAAGGCAACTTCGAATTTTCTTGCCTCAATCTCGCCCGGCTCTTCTATATCCATATCCCGTAATTCGGCAAGGTCTGGATGACGGAAAAGCGCATTATCATCCAGGATGATCTTTGCGTCCAACGCAATTATTTTATTATCAGCAGAAATCACCAGTGGATTGATCTCCACCAGCGAGGCGTCGCAATCTGAGAAAACTTTCCACAATGCCATTCCAACTTCAATGAAAGATCGCCATTGCTGTCTTGGCAGGTCAATACTGATGGCAACATCTTTGAGTTGGAATTCTTTTAATCCCAAGATCGGATCAATGAATATTTTAGAAATCCTTTCCGGATTTTTTGCGGCCACTTCTTCGATTTCCATGCCACCGGAACCCGATGCCATCAGGACTGGTTGTTGTTGCACCCTGTCGATCGTTATTCCGAAATAGAACTCCTTGGCGATTGATACGGCTTCATCCACCAGGACTTTACGAACTGGTAATCCTTTGATTTCCATTCCTAGAATGGTTGTGGCGACTTCCTGTGCTTCTTGTGGGGATTTCACCAATCGAATTCCGCCTGCTTTTCCTCTTCCCCCAACTAACACCTGTGATTTGATAATCACAGGTGTTCCGAATTCTTCACTTATTTGTTTTACTTCTCCAGCTGTACCAGCAATTCTACCTTTGGGTATTGGAATTCCATAACGCGCAAATATCTGCTTTGACTGATACTCGTGAAGTTTCATTGAAACTCCCAATGGTTGGAATGGTAGATCCAAATGGATTATACATCGTAACCCCAAAAACAAAAAAGCCACCCGCTAAAGAGAAACGGGTGGCTTGACTTTCTGATTTTCTAGCCTTTCAAGTAGTTATCCAAAGAATCTTTGCTGATCCTGAAGGAATCACCGATCTTTTTGGCCTTCAGCTCACCAGATTTGATGGCTGCCAAAACATCAGCTTCTGTCACACGCAATGCAGTAGCAGCTTCAGCGGGTGTCATCACTGCGGGGATTGCAGCCGCAGCAGAAGTCTGTGCATTTTGTGCCTGATTCGCGCCAATACCTGAAAGTGACTGACTCAAGACATTGCCAATTCCGAGCCCGGCTCCAATTCCTGAAGTTAATCCTGCTCCGCCATTTGGGTTATTGGCTGCTTCACGCATTGCGTCTGCAGCCTGCAACTGTGCATAGGTAGCCATATCGAGCATACCCATGGCGCGCAATTCTTCAGCAGATTTCTCAGAGGGTTTGAGACTGCCAATATAGAAACTTTTCAAAACCAGACCCAGCGCACCAAAATCATCCTGTGCTTTGGCTCGAACCGCAGCACCAAGTTCCTCCGTCAAGCCAATTAGATCAAGGACATTCTTCTTTGCGCCGGTCTCTCCGAGCACATCCTGGATCTTCGAAAGCAACATGACCCGGAGACGATTTTCGATGTCAGCCATTCGATAAGATGCCTTAGCACCTACGATTTGGGTAAGGAATTGCTGTGCATCGTTGATCTGGAAACCATACGTGCCGTAGCCTTGAAGCAAAGCCATTCCCAATCCGATCCCCTCGTTTCTAACGATGATCGGCTGAGCCGTTCCCCATTTGCGATCGGGGAACTCCTTCACGGAGACGTAGTAAACCTCAGCCGTGAAAGGTGTGCGGTCATTGAAAGCCTTACCAATCAAGTTGATCAGATAAGGAATGTTTGCTGTTGCTATTGTGTGACGTCCAGGGCCAAACGTATCAAGCGCATGTCCATCGCGCATGAACACAACTTTTTGAGATTCCCGCACGATGACCTGTGAGCCAATCCGCAGATCAGCCACGCCGGTCTCAGGAAACCGATGAACGAGTTCATCAGTCATCTCATTCGGATATTCAACAACATCAATTAATCTTCCCATTGCATTCTCCAGTTGAATGAAATCAAATTAAATTATTGACCAAGCTTCATTATTTCTGATCGCTTGTCGAATGCGTCCAGACTATCCTGCGCTTTTTGAATAAGGTTCCTGATCGCGGCAGGCAATCCATCCGTATCCAATGAGGCTTCCAAATTGTCAATCGCTGCGGTGATGGCATCCAATAGGGTGAGCAACGTCAGATCATATTGGTAAACCTGCGACAGATCATCTTCCTTAATCTTCACAGCATCAAAAAAGCCTGCATAACCATATGAAGCTGTTCTAACCTTATCAATGAATGTCCTGATTTTTACAGAAGCAGTCTCGATATCATCCAAAACCTCGATCCGCCCCGCATTTACCAAGTCTCGTTGAATCCCAGATAATCGAGACCATTGTTGTTGGTAGTGGTCTGAGATCATCTCCCGCAGCATTTTGTCTGCTGCACGACGATCTGAGCGCTCGAAATACCCCTTGAAACCAGGTAGTTTGGACAATATCTTTTTAAAGATATCTTGTTCAGAAACTACTTTTTCGAATATATCTCCCATCGAATCCTCCATTTATTTGCTATTTAGATTATAGCGATTTTTCATTGCTACGCAATCTATACAACTAGTATACGAAATTTCGCGTAAAAAGGTTCGACTTAACACTTTTATCGCTTGTAATCATTCTCTTTATTGCTATAATGAATTTGTAATTATTTTAATTTATTCGAGTAATTATGGAAAATAAACTCAAGTTAGGACAAGGAATAATTGAATATGTCCTTTTGCTGGTCTTTATCGCACTGGTGGTAATGGTGGCCATGCGGGTAATGGGACCAGCTTTTGGCAATGTATACAGCCAAATTGTTGAAGGATTCGGTAGTTTGTAGCGATCTTTCAATCCCTGCAATGATTCTCCCTCCTCATCAATACGTTTGTAAGGTAATTGTAATGTTGGTTGTATTGATTTTGATGAATTATCCTCTATAATTATTTTTAGATACTTAACTTTGAGAAAGGAGTAAATCACATGTTATTCGCACCGAAAACAAAAGGGCAAGGCTTGATTGAATATGCACTGATTATCGTTTTAATTGCAGTAGTTGTGATCGTTGTTCTGCGACTTCTTGGTCCGAGAATCGGTGGTGTATTCAGCAGCATCAACACTGATCTGTCTGGTGTCTAAGATCTGAAGCATTACAGAAAAAACCACCTTAGTAATAAGGTGGTTTTTTTATCACCTTTCCCCAACTCGGTTTTGGCATACTCCATGCATAGTCATAGATGACGCGAATACCCAACTCCAAGTCCTCGTAAGAATTGGAGGAATTCCTACGCGTTCGAGTGATTGATGACGTAACAAAAGCGAAAACCATGTACTTTCTTCCTTTCCGATTTGTAAGGATGTTCTACATGTTTATCCGTTTATATTCGCTCTTTGTTGCCGTATAATAAGCTCGTATCCTTTTTTGGTTTTTATGTTTTGCAGGAGGGTCCAATGGCTACTACTGGAAAAAAGCGTAAGAGCAATAAACTGTTGATCATTGTGCTATTGGTTTTAATCGTGATCATAGCATTGGTTTATCTACTCATGTCGAGCTCTGGAGGAAACACATCAAATAATGGTGCAACCCTGGCCGCTGTCACCCCCACCTCGAATGTAGAGCTGATTGATATTGTTGTTGCTTCACAAAAAATCTCGCGGGGTTCATTGATCACCGCGGATTACCTGACTACTATTAAATATCCAAAAAACGATGTTCCTGAGGGAACATTCTTTACAAATATTGAGGATGCTGTTGGGACAAAAGCAAAATATGATATCGATCCGGGTGTACCGCTAACCACAAGCATGGTTATTCATGAAGATGAAGGTTCCTTGGCATCATTTGATATCCCCACAGGTATGACCGCATTTTCGATCGCCATCAGCCCTGAAACTGCTGTGGCGTATGCCCCGCAGAAGGGCGATCATGTTATGGTAGTCGGCTGTCTGAGCCTGGTGGATGTGGATACCAGTTTCCAGACCATTCTTCCCAATAAGACGGCCGTGACCTACCCTGAAGGTTCCAGAGAGGGAGAAAGTGGTGCGCCCTCCAGTTCAATGTACATAATTCAAAATGAAGAATATGCCGAAAAAGGCCGCTATGAATTGGATGGAACGACAAACGAATTGCTCTATGTCACACCATCTGAAGCACAGAGAGGCAGACTTGTTTGCCAAACAATCATTCAGGATGCAGAAGTCCTGCAAATAGGTTACTTCCCGCTTTCGGATGACCAATCCGCAACGCAAGCAGCCACACCAGTGGTTCTTGCCACTATAGAAGGCGGTACCCCGCAGGGAGTTGTTTACCCCGGCTCGGTGACTTTGATTGTTTCTCCGCAGGATATGCTGATTTTGAATTACCTGGAGCTGGCTGGTACCAAACTCTCTCTGGCCTTGCGCTCCGCGGGTGATACTTCGATCTTCAATACTGACGCTGTGACACTTCAATATGTCATGGATCAAAAGAACATTCCTTCTCCGGTTAAACTGCCATATGCAACTGAACCGAGAGTTGATGTTCTCGTGTATCCTTCGTTCAATGATTATGTGATGCAGCCATAAGGTTGCGTAGCCATTAAGTTATTTAGAGGAATATTGCGTGGCGCAGGATAAAATTTTTGTCGCTGTTGTAGACGATACTGATGAATCGCGTGAGATGATCCTGCGCATGCTTCAGTTCGATTCAAGCATCGAAGTAGTAGGCACTGCCAAAACTGGCCTCGAAGCCATCGATCTTGCTCAAAAACTGAAACCAGATGTCATCGTTATGGACATCAACATGCCAGATATGGATGGCATTACAGCGACCGAAAATATCCGCAAGAAAGTTCCTTTTATTCAAATTGTCATTCTTTCGGTC